>ONFH01000220.1 GCA_900317015.1 uncultured Erysipelotrichaceae bacterium
TTAGATGGCGTCCACGGAGGGATTCGAACCCGCGACCGCACGCTTAGAAGGCGTGTGCTCTATCCAGCTGAGCTACGTAGACATCTGCGCTCTTTCAAACTGCTCACTCATTATAGCGTGCAGTCTCTAACAATGCAAGGATTATTTTTAGAAATGGTGCCCTCGACAGGAATCGAACCTGCATCGCAGGCTCCGGAGGCCTGTGTATTATCCATTATACTACGAGGACAAATACCTTTTGTCTTAAAAATGATATATGATTGTCCTAATGAATGCAAGTCATTTTTTCTTTGCGTATAATAGATCACTTCAGTCTTTTTCATTTGCACAACATTTTATAAAATGTAATATGATTTATTGATCTAAGACTTTACGAAAAGTAAGTAGTGTTGCTAAAGCTAGGAATTCTCCTAAGCCATTGATGGCGCCAAAGGTAAACATAACGATCATGACCATCGTGATGCCAGTCATTAGGATCATTCTTAAACGGGTCGCTTTTTTAACATTCGTTAAAAATAATTCAGCCGTATAGAAACCATCATAGAGAAAATAAAGAACGACACTAGACAGCGTTAAATAAAGATGCAGGGACGAAGTCAGATCGTGAACATCTTTATGATAAGTAAACATCATGCCAATGATCATCAAAAGACAAGCTGTGATCAGAATACCTTTACCAAGCTTTGGACGCTTGAGATCTTTAGTATGAGGAAAGCTCACATAAAGCAGATAGAGAGATAGGATGATCATAAAGATGCGAATCAAGAGACCATAAGGTCTGACCGCAATCGCTACCGATAGATTTTCTCTTAAAAGATCTACCTGTAAGACGGAGATCAAAAAGAGGAACAAAAATAAGATATCAAACATAGTATCACCAAAAATACTCTAACACACATCGGAGATTGAGAAAAAGGGTGAATACTGATATAATGTGAGAAGAAATAAAAAGAAAGGAAATTTACAGTGAAAAAAGATATTATTAAATTTCTTGCCTTGGGGGGCCAGGCAGAAAATGGTAAGAGCAACTATTGTATCGAAATCAACGGCAAGATCTTCATTGTAGATTCAGGATTCCGTTTTCCGGATTCGGATAAGCTTGGGGTCGATGTGATTATTCCAAGTTTTGATTATCTTGTCGAACATAAAGATCAGGTTGCAGCCATCATAATAACCCATGGACATGATGATGTCATGGCCGCTTTACCTTATCTTTTGACAGACCTGCCTCATGTGCCTGTCTATGCACCGAATTTAACAGCTGATCTGATCGAGCAGATGATCGATCGCTATGAACGTCATTCTAAGGTCAACTTACATTTAGACTTGCATCGTGTGAAACGTACAGCTTCTATTAATATTGAAGGGGTGCCTGTTGAATTCTTCCCTGTAACGCACTCCATTCCAGGAAGTGTCGGCGTGGCCTTCTGGACTGATCATGGTTATATCGTCTATGCCTCTGAATTTATTATCGACTTTGGGGCACCAGAAGGATTCAGATGTGATCTTCAGAAAATGATGGAGATCGGTAAAAAAGGTGTCTTAATGCTTATGGTCGAATCCAATTATGCCAAGCGTGAAGGCTATACCTCACCAAAACATAAGCTGACACATTTGATCGAACCGACTTTTGAAGAAGCCACGGGACGTCTGATCATCAGTTCCTATGCCCAGAACGTTTTCCGTACGAAGGAGATCGTCGAACTGACAAAGAAATATCATCGTCGTATCGTGTTCTATGGTCGTGATAAATATGATCAGACCAATTCCATCTTACGATTAGAAAAGAAGATGCGTAAGCCAATTATCGAGATCGAATCTCGTTACTTAGGAAAGAAAGAAAATATTGGTAATCCGGTCAAGGATCGTAACTATGTCATCTTATTAAGTGGTTCACCACGTAATATCTATAGTGATATCGATGATATCCTAGATGGTGGGGATGACCTGTTAAAGGTCGGCAAAGGCGATACATTCGTCGTCGCTTCACCAGTTCTTCCAGGGACAGAAAAGATTGCGACACGTGTAAGCAATAACTTATATCGTACCGATGCCAACATCGTTCTCTTAAAGAATAAGAATCTCTGGAGCATGCATGCTTCCAATGAAGATATCAAAGTTGTCATCCAGATCTTCAAACCAAAATACTATATTCCAATCAAAGGGGAATATCAGACGTTCGTTAAGAATGCCGCCATCGCACGTGAGATGAACATCCCTGAAGACAATATTATTATTGCGGATAATGGTGAGATCATTACCTTTGAAAATGGGGAAATGCTCAAAGAACGTGAAACGATCCAGGTTGATGATGTCATGATCGATGGCATCGGTGTTGGTGATGTGGGTGCGAAAGTCATTGATGATCGTATTCAGCTATCCAATGATGGCGTTGTCGTGGTCGGAATCACAATCGACAAGAAGACCAAGAAGATCATTGCTCAGACCGACTGTCAGAGCCGTGGCTTCGTTTACTTAAAGGATGCCAGCTATGTCATCCGCCATGTTATTGAGATCTGTGAAGAAGTCGTCGGTCAGCTTGAAAAGAAGCCAGACATGGATATTTTAGAAATTCGTAATCAGATGAAAGATAAGAGCATGCGTTATATCGTCAAGGAGACGGGTAAGCGTCCAGTCTTTATCTCAGTCGTTGTAGAAGTCTAAAAATGCGGGAGACCGCATTTTTTGCATGCTTTCAAAATTGAATGGTTTATGGTATGATACGCAAAGCTAGGAGGGGAGTATATGGCGAATAAAAAATCGACAAAAAAGACGCCAAAGAAGACTTCAAAGAAAACGTCTAAAACGTCAAGTAAAAAGACGAAGAAAAAGACAAGTCCACAAACAGAAGTCAAAGATCCTCTGTTGAGTACAGAAATGAAAATTCGAGCAAGTGCTCTGATCGGGTTATTTTTACTCGTGATGGCCTTTTATGGAAATGGCGCCGTCGGTGGTTTTCTTCATAACATTTTTGCCTTTTTATTTGGCAATATGTTTACGATGGTCTGCGGATTCCTGTTAACTGGCTACGTACTTGTCTATATGTTGATCAAAGCAAAATTTCCACGGATCTCAACACCCGAAGGTGTCGGCATCGTACTGATCTTTTTGGCCACTTTGATCCTTTATTGTTACGATGAAGATGTCGCTGGCTTAGCCGTCATTAATAGCTATATTGATAAGGCCGTCTTTAATGGCGGTGGCTTTATTGGCTATTTCCTATATGGAATCTTAAGTGCCATGTTTGCCTCAACGGGTGCTTTATGGGCCGGTATCTTGATGATCACGATCGGCATCATCTTTATTTCGACAAGAATGATTATCAAATATCAGAAATATGTCACGGTCTTAGATGAACAGGAAGAAGAAAAGGTCCCACTGAAGAAGCCGAAGTTCTTCAACTTTGATGAAAAGAAGGATTCAAAAAATAAGAAAGATGATTTCTTATTTCCCGAAGAAGCCTTTGATGAGCCAGCACCTAAGCCTCAGAAGCCTATAAAAACAAAGAAACCAAAGGCCGAACCTAAGGTTGAACCAAAAGCGCAGCCTGAGATAGTCAAAGAGGTCAAGCCAGCTTATGAACCTATTAAGGTCAAGAAGACGGAAAAACCTAAAGATCTCAAGCCTTTAGAAATTCCCAAACCAGTCAAGACCAAGAATGGGGAATATCAGCTGCCAAGCTATGAACTGCTTAATCCGATTCCTGATAATGAAGAAAACAAAGATGAGATGCACAATGCGGCTAAGACTGGTCAGCGTCTTGAGGAACTGTTAAAGCAGTTTGGCGTCAATGTGCATGTCGAAGACTTGCAGATCGGACCAACGGTCACAAAGTATGAATTACGCTTAGAGATCGGGACGCGTGTTTCTAAGATCTTATCATTACAGGATGATATTCAGTTAGCCTTAGCTGCTAAGGATATTCGTATTGAAGCCCCAATTCCAGGGAAGCCATTTGTCGGTATCGAAGTGCCAAACAAGACCGCCAGCATGGTGCCTTATAATGAGATCTTCCAGATGCATATGCGAGAAAAAGCCTGGAATAATAAATTGGCGGTGCCGCTTGGTAAGGATGTTTCTGGTCAGCTGATCACGGCGGAACTCGATAAGATGCCGCACTTGCTGATCGCTGGGGCGACAGGTTCCGGAAAATCTGTCTGTGTCAATTCCATCATTACCTCATTATTAATGAAGGCGACACCTGAAGAAGTCCGTTTGATCTTAGTCGATCCAAAGAAGGTCGAATTATCCAACTATAACGGTGTGCCACACTTATTATCACCAGTCGTTACGGATCCAAAGAAGGCCGCTGGGGTCTTACAGGAAGTCGTAATGGAAATGGAACGACGTTATGAAGTCTTTGCGACAAATAATAAGCGTAATATTGGTTCTTATAACAAGTTTGCGAAAGACTTTAATAAAACGGCTAAGGAAGGCGAAGAGAAGGAGATCATGCCTTATATCGTCGTCATCCTAGATGAAGTGGCCGACCTAATGATGGTCGCTTCAAAAACCGTTGAAGACTGTATCATGCGTTTAGCTCAGATGGCTCGTGCGGCCGGCATCCATATGATCGTTGCCACACAGCGTCCATCAACAGATATCATCACTGGTGTCATCAAGGCGAACATTCCTTCACGAATTGCCTTTGCGGTCTCATCAAGTATCGACTCTCGTACGATCTTAGATACGAGCGGTGCAGAAAAACTGTTAGGAAAAGGGGATATGTTATTCTCGCCAATGGGCGCTTCTTCACCAATTCGTGTCCAGGGGGCTTATGTTGGTGATGATGAAGTTGCCAGAGTTGTCGATTTCGTCTCACATCAGATGGAAGCAACTTATGATGAAAAATATGTCAATGCCAAAGTGCAAGGTTCGATCGGTGAAGCCAGCGGTGATGATGAAGAAGATGAAGAATATGAAGAATGCCGTGCTTTTGTCATTCAGGCACAGAAAGCATCGACTTCACTTTTACAGCGTCGTTTCCGTATTGGTTATAATAAAGCGGCTCGTATTATCGAACAACTTGAAGAAAATGGCGTCATTGGACCAGCCAATGGCTCGAAACCAAGAGAAGTTTATATTAAAACAAGCGAACAGGAAGAAATGTAGGGTGAGCCTCAATGTCATTAAGTTAAGCACATTTTAATTATTTTTGTTACTTTGAAAACGACGCACTGAATTAAGTTAAGAGAACATAAGCGAAA
>ONFH01000180.1 GCA_900317015.1 uncultured Erysipelotrichaceae bacterium
AAATCTATTAAATTTGTTTAATTTCTAATTGATTTAAAGATCTAGTTCAAATATAATGGTCAAGAAGATGTGGGAGGAGTCAAGTAATGAAAGCGAATATTCAAATTCAATCAAATCCATTTATCGCCAATGCAGATGAAATTGAAGTGATCGTAAAGAAGCACCTGCAAGCTTCTGACATTCGTCTCAACACGATTGATGAACTTAATATTTACTACAAACCAGCCGATGGTTCTATTTATTACGTTGCCAAAACAAAAGATGGCGAGGAGCTGAAAAACGTTCAGCCATTATTCATTTAATAAGAAGCTCACCCGAGCTTCTTATTTTTTTATAATGGAAACGACTTTATTGCACATCTTGTCGATGGCCTCTTCATCAAAGACATGTCCCTGATCGGCATATGGATACACTTTACAATGCTTATATTTCTCCTGGGCATCAAAGGAATAAGAGATATTGACTGTATCATCCGCTGTGCCATGGAAGATATAGACCGGCTTCGTGTAATCATCGACATCCCCATAAATATCGACCTTCTTCATCGACTGCACATAAGCACGACTAAAGTAACCTGAACCCACTTGCATTGTCTTCCCTTTCGCTGGTGTTGGCGCATACTTTAGTAACTTAGGAATATTAAAGGCGGGTGCCACTAAGAAAAGCGAACGAATATCACTGCGATGATCAGCCACTAAGGCTGCCACAAGTCCACCTTGGGAATGACCAGCTAAATAGAACTGTTTCTGATCACAGTAATCACGTCCTTTGATATAGTTGATGACCGCTTTTAAATCACTTTGTAAGCTAGTTGCGGTCATATCCGACATATTGGCATCAGACTTTGATTTAGTCGAGCCGCCGACAAAATCAAACACAATGGCCGCGATTCCATTAGCCTGTAGCTTTTTAGCCACGCCTTCATAATCCTTATACGTCGCCGTATAGCCATTACAGATGATCACGGTTGGTACCCGCTTGGATAATGCAGGCAGAAAGGCTTCCGCATAGATCGAATACTTTCCTCTTTTGATTGAATACGTCTCCTCACTGCTTTGACTTCTTGTTTTGACAGCACTTTGACTGATCACAGACTCTTTTTCTTCCTGTGGTTTTTTCAAACGATAATAAAGACCACCTGCTAAGACGCAGACGATGATCAAGACAATCAATTTTTTCATAGACTCACCTACTTTATATGCCATTCTAGCACAATGTCTCCAACTCTAAAAGAAAGGGAATAAAGAGCAAGGGTAAAAGAAAAAGTGCCCGAAGGCACTTTCACTATTTCGCAATAAAATACAATCCAGTATAAGCAGGTAAAGAGATTTCTGTTGGTCCATCAACGTCGATGACAAGTTCACCATCTTCATCTGTCCCATTATACTTCTCATCATTAGAATCTAATAATAATGTTAATTCCTGTGGTTCTTCAGGATCATATGTATAGATCTGATCCTTATTTGAGAAGTTGAAGAAGCATACGATCGTTTCTTCATCACTCATACGTTTAAAGACATAGATCGTCTTATCTTCCTGATGACAGTCGATCCATTCAAAGCCTTTATTTTCATAGTCATACTTAGAGAAGGCATCATGTGTTAAATAAAGTTTGTTCAAGTCTTTAAAGAGATGATGGAAGGCATCATGCATTGGATACTTTAACATATCCCAATCCTGTTCTCTAAATTCATGCCATTCACGTAACTGACCAAATTCATTGCCCATGAAGTTGAGCTGTTTGCCAGGATGCGCATACATATACAAATATAAAGCACGGGCTTGAGCAAACTGATCTTCATATTCGCCATACATCTTATCAACGATCGTCTTTTTGCCATGAACGACTTCATCATGAGAGAATGGTAAAACGAAATGTTCATTATAGAAATACATCATTGAGAATGTTAATTTATGATAATATTCCTTACGTTCTTCTGGTGTTTTCATAAAGAAATCAAGCGTATCATTCATCCAGCCAAGATCCCATTTATAATCAAAGCCAAGACCGCCCTGATCAACTGGTTTTGTAACACCCTGATATGAGCTTGAATCTTCCGCAAATAATAAACAGTTAGGTACACGATCCTTTAAACCTTTGTTAAAGTTCTGGATAAAGCGCATGGCATCTCTGTTTTCACCACGGTTAGAATCGCCCTGCCAGTAGATCAAGTTCCCAACGGCATCTAATCGTAAGCCATCAAAATGATATTCATCTAACCAGTAGTAAGCACTAGAGTTTAAGAATGAGCAGACGTCACCACGGCTATGCTGGAAGTTACAAGTTCCCCATTCACTCATACCAACGGCATTGTTTGGATAGTTATAAAGTGGTGTGCCATCATAGTTGGCTAAACCAAAGCCGTCAATTGCAAAGTGTACTGGCACGAAGTCTAAGATGACGCCAATATTATTTTTATGACACTGATCTACGAAGTACTTAAGATCCTTTGGTGTTCCATAACGTGATGTTGGCGCAAAGTAACCTGTTGGCTGATAGCCCCATGATAGATCATTAGGGTATTCATTTAATGGCATGATTTCCAAGTAATTATAATTATATTCCTTTAAGTAAGGAATGATCAGATCAGCCATTTCACGATAAGTATACCAGTCTGTGACTTCTTCGCCTTTCTTCTTCCATGAACCAAAATGCATTTCATAAATATTCATTGGCTCTTGTGTTGTATCATGACGATTCTTGATCCATTTTTCATCTTTAAAGTCATAATCATTTAAGTCATAGATGATCGATGCATTATTAGGTCTTAATTCACTGTAGTAGCCATATGGATCACAATGATCCACAAAGCTTCCCCCATTATAAATACGATACTTATACATCTGTCCTGGGGCTGCATCAGGAACTGTCACTTCATAGAACTGACCATTTTCACAGCGATTCATTTCACGTTCACGCCAGTCTGAGAATTCACCGATCAATGTCACTCTGTTCGCAGCTGGGGCATAAGTACGAAATGTCGTGCCCTTTCCTTTTTCATAATGAGCACCTAGATATTTATGCATAGAAAATTCATTACCACTATAAAAATTTCCTAGATCCATAATTTTTCCTCCTTTATAGACACCTGTCTGATTTCTAATTATAATATATAGGAAGCGAGGTGAAAAAGGCACCGTCAATTTTAGAAAACCGTTGGATTTCCAACACATTTTAGACATGTGTCTGATTTTTTATGAAAAAGCAACCAAAAAGTCAGCGGGCGATCATTCATGCCTTTATTGAATTACGTAAAAAAACGCCCCTAGAAAAGATGACCGTCACTGGCTTATGCAAATATGCCGAGATCAATAAATCAACGTTCTATGTTTATTACAAGGATATCTATGATCTCTCCGACAAAATGGAAGATGAAGTCGTCAAACGCATCACCACGTCCATTAAGCATACGAATATCGCCTTTGAAGATCCGGCGCTCTTTAGTGAAGATGTCTTTAAGGCCTATGATGAGAACTCTGAACTCATCAGTATTCTCTTTAGTGACAGCCAAGCTGGCAACCTGCCTAAAAAGCTCCATGCATCCCTGACAAACTTATTATTCACACTACGTCCAGAGTATATCAACTCTCCCGAAAAGCATGTTATGTTTTCCTATATGATCTACGGCTCTTATTATGCCTTCATGGAAAACAATGAATATGATCATAACTATCTGATTTCGGTCATCTCATCACTTATCACGATGTAAAAAAGTCTGAGAATTTCTTCCCAGACTTTTCTTATTCGTAATCAAAGATGGCTTTGCTTTCGATCAATGGACCATATTTCTGCTTCCATGTCTTATGAGGAATGCAGCCATCATAAGTACTTAAAGCCTCCTTGTCCATCGTGATCTGAATACAGAGATGATAACGATTGGAACGATCAATACAGTTGACCAAGTAATCCACCTGATGGATGCCTTCAATCGTTAAGGTCTCATTAAAAATACTTTTGATATCTTCTAAGATGTCATCTAATACGACATCTTCTTTAAACTTCACAATAATATTATGCTTCATTTTACTTCTCTCCTAATAAATACTGATCAATCGCCTGTGCAATTCCGCCATGATCATTATCTTTCACTGTTACATCACAGATGTCCTTGATCTCCTTAGAGGCATTGCCCATGGCAATGCTTAAGCCCGCTGTCTGTAAGACGTTTTCATCATTTGGAGCATCTCCGACCGCAATCGTTTCCTTTAAATCTAATCCTAAATGAGCACATAGTGCTTTTAAGCCAGCCCCTTTTGTGACATTTAACGGTGTGATTTCTAAAGATGTTTCCTCCGCAAAAGCAACGGCAAATGGTCCATCCTTTAATAGCTCATACGTTTCCTGTCTTTTTTCAGGTGTTTTATGATAAAGGTTGATTTTACAGATATCATCACGTTCACTGACTTTTAAGATGGGATCTTCCATAAACGTACAGACACGATCAAACATATTCTGATAAATACTCATGAAATAACGATCCATATGTTCTTCTTGACTCTTTGCCGTCATAGATTCCTGAGCCGTTAAGATATGGACCATAATATCATCACGAGAAGCCACTTCTCGAATCTTTAACATCTGATCCTTGGTCATAGCCTTCTTATAGATCACTTCATGACTCTTTAAATCCATGACTAAACCACCAGAGATCATGACCCCATAGGATAAATAAGGAAAGATCTCCTTGTAATCAACTAATTCCGCAAAACCTCTCCCCGTTGATAAGCAGACATATTTTCCTGCATCATGAGCTCTTTTCATTGCTTCTTGACTGGATGCAAGGATTTTTTTATGGGAATCTAATAAGGTCCCATCCATGTCTAAAGCAATCAATTTATACATACACAAATCCCCCGTTTTCAGTATAACACGAAAGGCCGTTCCTCGAAAAGAACGGCCTGTGATTATTCTGCTTTTGTCGCATCACTCATCTGTTTCACATAGTCATAAACAGCTTGATCGGCATGATCACCATACTTGGCAATCAAATTGACGATGCCGGAACCAACGATAGCCCCATCCGCAAAGCGGGTGATCTCATACGCCTGCTTTGGTTCATGGATGCCAAAACCAACGGCGACTTTAACATCGGTCACGCTCTTAATATGCGCCACGATATCTTCTAAGTTATTGGCAAATGAGCCTTGATCACGGACCCCTGTGACACCCATAGAAGACACAAGGTAGATAAAGCCTTCGGATTCCTTGGCAATCATTTCCACTCTTTCCTTACTTGTAGGCGCAATCATGGAAATGACTTTGATATCATAGTTTTTAGCGACGACTTTAGCTTCCTGACATTCTTCATAAGGAAGATCAGGAATAATAATGCCCTGAACACCAACTTCCTGACATTTCTTAAAGAAACGATCATAGCCATAATGATAAACGACATTACAGTATGTCATGAAACAAAATGGAACGGTCACATCTTGTCTTAAGTCTTTCACTAAGTCAAAGACCTGATCCGTTGTGACGTTATGCTTTAACGCACGGACATTGGCATTCTGGATCGTTGGGCCTTCGGCAATTGGATCACTAAAAGGGATCCCAATCTCGATCAGATCAGCGCCAGCTTTGGCCATCTCACGAATATAATCTTTTGTTTTGTCTAGGGTTGGATCCCCAGCTGTAATAAACGCAATAAATGCTTTCTTATGATCAAATGCATCTTGAATACTAATCATGGATATCCTTCCCCCTATATCTGGCAATGGCAGCCACATCTTTATCTCCTCGTCCTGATAAACAGATGATGACGATATCATCTTTCTTCATCTTCGGTACGATCTTTAAGGCATGAGCAACAGCATGAGCCGATTCAATGGCACAAATGATACCTTCTTTTCTTGCTAAATACTCAAAGGCATTGACCGCTTCATCATCTGTGACTGGTACATACTGCGCACGCCCAATCGAATTTAAGTAGGCATGTTCAGGACCGATGCCTGGATAATCCAAGCCGGCACTGATCGAATAAACAGGTGCGATCTGGCCATATTCATTCTGACAGAATAACGACTTCATACCATGGAAGACACCCATCGTTCCGGTCGCCACCGTCGCTGCCGTCTGATCCGTATCCACACCACGACCAGCCGCCTCACAGCCGATCAGTTGAACATCTTTATCATTGATAAAATTATAGAACATGCCCATGGCATTACTGCCGCCACCGACACAGGCCATCACAGCTGTTGGTAAACGTCCTTCTTTTTCGAGGATCTGTGCTCTTGCTTCTTTAGAGATGACCGACTGGAAATCTCTGACCATCATTGGGAAAGGATGAGGACCCATGACAGAACCGATACAATACAATGTGTCATCGACACGTCTTGTCCATTCTCTCATGGCTTCGTTGATGGCATCTTTTAATGTCATCGTCCCAGTCGTAACGGGATGGACTTTGGCCCCAAGAAGCTCCATACGATAGACGTTTAAAGCCTGTCTTTCCGTATCAAGCTTACCCATGTAGACTTCACACTCCAGGCCAAGTAAGGCAGCCCCTGTGGCAGCGGCCACACCGTGCTGACCAGCACCAGTCTCGGCGATGATTCTCTTCTTACCCATCTTCTTAGCTAATAAACACTGTCCTAAGACATTGTTGATCTTATGGGCACCCGTATGGTTCAAGTCTTCTCGTTTTAAATAGACTTTGGCACCACCTAAGTCCTCGGTCATATTTTTCGCATAGTATAATAATGAAGGACGATTGGCATATTCTCTAAATAACTGATCTAATTCTGCCTGAAATTCTGGATCATTTTTATAATGTTCATAAGCTTCTTCCACTTTGTGGATCTCACTCATTAAGGTCTCGGGAATATACTGACCGCCAAATTCTCCAAATCTTCCTTTACTCATGATGTACTCTCCTTACGATTTCTCTAATTTTCTCTGGATCCTTTGTGCCATTGGTTTCCACACCACTAGACAGATCAAGGATCTCTGCACCACTCTTTGTGGCTTCCTCGATATTATCGATGTTGAGACCGCCTGCTAAAATATAAGGTCGATCTAAATGCACTTGTGTATAATCATAGGACTGACCACTGCCAGCCACTTGATTGTCAACTAATAAATAATCGATATTGTGATAGCTCTTGATCTCATCATAGCTGACCGCTTTGATGACCGTTACGCCTAATTTTTTGACCTCATCGATATCATTCTGATCTTCCTGTCCATGTAACTGCACGATTGAGATCACATCTTCATCGACGCACTGCTTTATGAAGTTGAGATCTGCATTGACGAACACACCAACGGTAGGAATCTCTCGATCTAAAGCCTTTCTTAAGGCTTTGGCCTTTTCAAGAGTGACTTGTCTTTTGCTTTTGGCAAAGACGAAGCCAACATAATCTGGTCTCACTTCATTTAAAACAGGAATCGTGTCTAGAGAAGAGATGCCACAGATCTTAATCTTCATCTTTGATCTCTCCTTTTAACATCGCTAATTCTTCTTTCTTATGATCAGAACGCATCATCGTTTCGCCGATTAAGACCGCTGCCACATGATGCTCTTCTAATTCCTTTGTCTGTTCACGTCTGACGATCCCGCTTTCACTGACAAATAAGACATTGTCCGGAACAAGATCACGATAACGCAGGGAATTATGAATATCGACACTAAAGTCTCGTAGATCACGATTATTCACACCGATGATGTTTGCCCCTGCATTTAGCGCTCTTTTGACCTGCGTCGCATCACGGGCTTCGACTAACGCATCGAGATGTAAGCTATGGGCATAGTCTAAATAAGCTTTAAGTGTCTCATCATTTAAGATCCCTGTAATGAGTAACACAGCACTGGCCCCATTGACTTTGGCCTGATCGATCATATAGTCATCGATCACAAAGTCCTTACGAAGAAGCGGCAAGTTGACCTGTTCACTGATCTCCTTTAAATAGTTGATCGAGCCCTGAAAGAAATCAGGTTCTGTTAAGACCGAGATGGCATCAGCACCGATCTCTTCATATTCTTTGGCAATGCCGACATAGTCAAAGTCCTTGGCAATCAAGCCTTTACTAGGCGAAGCTTTCTTGACTTCTAAGATATAAGAAAGCTCCTTTTTTGATAAAGCGTCATAGAATGAAGGACGATCATTCACTCTTTGATGAGCCATCTCTTTCATCCGTTCTGGACTGATCTCCTGCTTTTCTTTGGCGATTCTGATTTTTGTCTTTGCGACGATCTCATCTATAATCATAGGCTCACCTTACTTATTGGACTCTGCGATATAAGCTTCCATTGTTTCATAAGCTTTATGACTGTCGATCATGTCAGCGGCTTTCTTGACACCATCAGCCATTGTCTTTGCCTGTCCTGCGACATAGATGGCTAAGCCGGCATTTAATAAGACGGCATTACGCTTTGTGCCAGTGATCGTACCATTTAAGATTCCCTTTGTAATTTCCGCATTTTCTTCTGGTGTGCCACCGACTAATTCTTCTTTCTTGCCTCTTTCTAAACCGAAGTCTTCTGGTTTGATCTTTGTCGTACGATAGTAGCCATTCTTTAATTCACAGACTAATGTATCATCAGAAGCACTCACTTCATCTAAGTGATCAAGTCCATGAACGACTAAGGCACGTTTCACACCTAACTGATCTAAGACTTTAGCCACTGGTTCGACTAAGTAAGCATCATAAACACCAAGTAAGAAGTAAGATGGATTGGCTGGGTTCGTCAGTGGACCTAAGATATTGAAGACAGTTCTAAATCCTAATTCACGACGAATGGCCCCAACATATTTCATAGCCGCATGATAATTCTGGGCAAATAAGAAACACATGCCGACTTTATTTAATAACTCTAAAGCTTTCTCTGGGGACTGTTCAATATTGACACCTAACGCTTCCTGAACGTCTGCCGTTCCTGATTTAGAAGACGCAGCACGGTTGCCATGCTTAGCGACCTTACAGCCAGCAGCCGCTGCGACAAACGCACTCGTCGTTGAAATATTGAATGTATGGGCGCCATCACCACCGGTGCCGACGATTTCTAAGACATCGATGCCTGGATGAGGAACAGATGTGGCATGTTCACGCATCGAAGCAGCACAGCCAGAGATCTCATCAATCGTTTCTGCCTTTGTACTCTTTGTAGAAAGAGCGGCCAAGAAGGCTGCATTCTGTGTTGGTGTGGACTGTCCACTCATAATTTCATTCATGACCTGATAGGCCTCATCATATGATAAGTCACCTTTATTGACGATTTTTATAATTGCTTCTTTAATCATTTTGTAATCTCCTTTAATAAGTTTTTCATGATCTGTGTTCCATCAGGGGTGAGTACAGATTCAGGATGGAACTGTAATCCATAAATTGGATACGCTTTATGATGAATAGCCATGATCTCACCATCATCGCTCCTGCTTATGATCTTGAGGCACTCTGGCCAGTTGTTTTCATCCCCGGCTAAAGAGTGATAACGAGCGACGGTGATTTTGTCATCTAGACCTTGAAATAAAGGATCACTGTGATCAATGTCGACAGTCGAAGATTTGCCATGCATGATGGATTTTGCATAGGTGACCTTTCCGCCAAAGACTTCGATCATCGCCTGATGTCCTAAACAGATGCCAAGCATCGGATACTCTTTGTAAAGGGCCTTGATGGCCTCTTCACAGATCCCAGCATCACGAGGACGTCCAGGTCCTGGAGAAAAGACGATCAGCTCTGGATCATAGTCTCTGATCTCATCGATCGTGATGGCATCATTACGGAAAACTTTTACGTCTTCACCAAGCGATGCGATCTGCTGGTACAAGTTGTAAACAAAACTATCATAATTATCAATCATGATGATCATACGTCGATTCCTCCATCTGCTAATTTTAAGGCATCAATCACGGCGGCTGCCTTGTTTAAACATTCCTGATATTCATTCTCTGGTTTGGAATCATAAACGATTCCCGCACCGGAACAAACATACACTTTACTGGCTTTCTTATAAGCTAAACGAATACCGATACAAGTATCCATATTGCCATTAAAGCCGATATAACCAATGGCTCCGCCATAAATACCTCGTTTGACGCCTTCGAGTTCACCAATGATCGAACAGGCCTTGATCTTTGGTGCCCCTGATAATGTCCCGGCTGGTAACATCGTTTCAATGGCACTTAAGGCATCCTCGTTCTCTTTGATCTCACCTGACACTTCACTGGCAATATGCATGATCTTTGAGAAGCGGACCACTTCTTTATATTTATTCACTTTGACCGTGCCGACTTTGGCGATCTCGCCAAGGTCATTACGACCAAGATCCACTAACATATTATGTTCAGCTAATTCTTTTTCATCTGATAACAGTTCTTTTTCTAAAGCTAAGTCTTCAGCTTCATTCTTTCCTCTTGGACGACTGCCGGCAATTGGGAATGTATAGAGCTGTTTTCCTGTTAACTTGACCATCGTCTCTGGACTCGCCCCAGCAACTTCTAAGGAGCTTGAGTAGAAGTAGAACATATATGGCGAAGGATTCGTCGTTCTTAAAACACGATATGTATCAAGTAAAGAACCGGTCGCTTTCACTTCAATACGGTTTGCTAAAACGGCCTGGAAGATATCTCCTTCCTTAATATGATGTTTGACTTCATTGACTTTCTCGTAATATTCTTCCTTGGTAAACATTGGCAAAAAGTCACTCTTTAAACGTAATGGATCACTCATATCCATATAATCCATCTTGATGATCCGTTCGATCTCTTCAATACGTTTCACCTTTTTGGGATAGTCGTGATCAAGATCGTGAACATCGACATTGACGATGATCGAGATCTTCTGACGTTCATGATCGAAGCAGACGACTTCATCAAAGTACATCAGATCGACATCTTTGAAATGGGCATTGGCGCCATTACCAAAGGTGATCTTCGGTTCTGTATATTTCAAATAGTCATAAGCGAAGAAGCCAACAAAACCTCCCGTAAATGTTGGAAATCCTTTGATCTTCATCGCTTTATGATGACTTAAGACTTCTCGTAAAAATTTCGTCGGATTCTTGCGTCCTTTATCCACCCCATCCACACTTAAGCGACCATTATTACAAGTCACTTCATGCTTTGGTTCATAGCCGATAAAAGAATAGCGTCCCCAAGTATGTGACTGTTCATGCGATTCGAGGATGAAACAGTGGTCAGAGACCGATTTCAATTTTTTTAAGACGGTCACCGGTGTAAAGAAGTCACTATAGATCTCCTTCTTGACTGGAACCATGTCATAACCGGTCGTATCTAAACTTTTAATTTCCTCTAGTGATGGATAAAACATACAAACAAACCTCCCTAAATTTATAAAAAAACCGTCCTAAAGAATATTCTTCTCAAGGACGGTCAATATCTTACCGCGGTGCCACCTTGTTTCACGAAACGTGCACTTTTGTAGCTCTATTAAGCCACTGATCATTCACGCAGATCTGACGTCGAGGAATACTCGGTTACCCTTTGACCTCGCCCTCCGTGGTCCATTTAATAGACTGTTACTGCCTGTTTCCATCCTCCAGGCTCTCTAGAAGCACATCTTCTATCTTGATCTCCACTTCATCGGTTTGCTTGTCTCCATTTTATACCTTTCTTATATTTTGTCAAACATATTTTTCATTATCCAAATACTCATCATCTATTTTTGTATTTTCCCGTAATTTGCTTATGAGTTTACAAAAAATCCACAGCATTTGCTGTGGATTTGTATTAACGATAACGATAGTTCATATCGACATAACCGCTCACACCATCAACTTTGAAGTCTGAGCCAGTCTGCCATAAATCTGGATAGTAACGAACGCCATTATAAGTGAAAGTTGGCACGCTTGTGTATCCACATAATGAGGAACCAGTGACTGAACTATAGCCATAATGCGCCTGCCAGATCGAAGAGGTCTGAGAGACAAAGAAGTCATTCTGTAAGTTGCTCTTGTACCATGATGTACTTGAATAGATTCCAATATTTGTATAACCACGAGGGATCAGGACGGACATATAAGCTTCACAGATCGACTTAATGAATGATGCACGATTGGCAGCCGTCGTTCCGCTCTTGACTAAGGCACTTGTCTGTTCAAGGTCTAAGTAAAGTGGTAACTGGAACATGCTTGTCTTATTGGCATCAAGATAATCGGCTAAAACTGTTGCCTGTTCTTTGGCTTCCTTTGTCGTCATTAAACGTTTTGTCGTACCATTGCTTGTATTGACATACCAGTAAACACCGTACTTCATGCCAGCCGCTGTGGCTTTATCCATATTCGACTTGAAGTTTAAGTCGATTCCATTACTGTAAGTCGTACGCCATTTTGTTTTCCCATTACCAGCACGGATGATGGCAAAGTCGATGCCTTGTGCTTTCATCTTGGCAAAGTCAACGGAGCCATTATGACGTGAGATATCTACACCATTTTCTACAGAAACTGGTTCGGTAATAGAAATATCGATTGACTTATGACTTGCCGTATTAGTGATCGTGACATCGCCTTCTTTTAACGGCATGACAAGACCACTATCAGAAACGATGGCCACCTTCTTATCACTCGTGACATAATGCTTCTTATTATTACCGATCTTGCCTTTAACATTGATCGTCTGACCAACGATCCCGTCGACGTAAGTCGTACGTTCATCTGTATAGTTGGCTGTAGATGCATCCTTGCCATCTCTTGTTTCTAATGTCTCTTCGTCAATTTCTTCTTCTGTTTCATCAGGATCAGCCGCATTGACTGTGACATTACATGTAAAGTTCATGCCATTAACGACCGCTGTCACCACCGCTGTGCCGACCTGTAAAGCAGTAATACGACCTGTCTGATCGACTGTTAAGACATTTGGATCACTTGATGACCAGCCGGCCTGTAAGGCACAGTTATTGATCTTTAACTGAACCTTTTTACCAACGTTTGTCGAAAGGTTTGTCTTAGACATTGACATAACGCCAACACTGATCGTTGTGTAATAATCTTTTCCATCTAATGTCGCAACAACTGGTGTATCACCACTTGCAACAGCTGTGACTTTCCCAGCACCGTCCACTGTGGCGACCGCAGGATTCAATGATCTCCATGAGACCTGTGCACCTTTGTAGACATTGATCATCTTTAACTGTTTTGTCGCCCCAACGGCTAGTTTCACTTTTGAATAGTTGATCTTAGGAGCTAAGACTTTGACATAACATGAGTATGTTCTCTTGCCCGCTTTGGCACGAATGTAAGCCGAGCCAACTTTCTTAGCCGTGATCTTACCTTTTTTAGAGACAGAGACAACAGACTTTTTAGAAGAAGACCATTTGACCTTTTTCTTGTTTCGTAAAAGTTTTAATGTCTTTGTTCCCTGTACACTTAATTTTACACTTGTTGGTGAAATATAAGGCTTACGGACACGAACATAACATCTATATGTACGTTTTCCATTTTTCACTCTGATCACTGCTGTCCCGTAATCATTTGCGGTGATCACACCTTTTTTAACGGAAGCCACTCTTCTCTTGCTAGAAGACCAGCTTCTTGCTTTTCCACCGATGAGTCTAATTTTTGTTTTTGCACCTAGATCCATGACTCTTGATGTATGATTCAGTCTGACTCTTTTGGCCTGAACTGATCCAACATTCATAGATCCGACCATGAGCAATGATAGCCCATAAATAAGTAATTTCTTCACGAATTCTCTCCTCCCCTTCTTCATCACGAAGAACATATTATCATAAAAACCTACATTTTTCCTTAAAAAATACAAAAGGATACATGCTCACCATGTATCCTTAGGAATTAACGATATTTATAATTCATATCGACATAACCGGAAACACCATCAATACTGAAGTCACTGCCGGTCTGCCATAAATCAGGGTAGTAAAGGACGCCATTGTAGGTATAGGAAGGAACGCTTGTATAATTTGCTAAAGAAGTACCAACAACTGAGTTATAGCCATAATGAGCCAGCCATCTTGAAGAGAAGGAATTGACGAAATAAGATGACTGTAAATAACTCTTATACCATGAGGTACTTGAATAGATGCCAACATCAGTATAACCATAAGTGGCTAACGTACTTGAGAAATGTTCACACAAGCTCTGTAAATAAGAAGCCTTGGCACTTGTCGTAGAACCAGTAATCAAGGCCGACTGTTCTTCTAAATCTAAATAGATTGGTAATTTAAAGTAAGATGTCTGATAGCTTTTAAGATAAGTTGCCAGCATGGCCGCCTGAGCATCCGCTTCGGCTGTGGTCATGAGCCCCTTATTATCAGAGGAATTCATATACCAGTAAATGCCATACTTTAATCCCGCGGCCTGCGCCTTATCAATATTGGTCTTTAGATTTAAGTCGATGCCATCACTATTGGTTGTAGAGAGTTTCTTTAATGTATTTCCACCACGAATGATCACAAAGTCAGCCCCTGCAGCCTTCACTTTTGTTAAATCAACATTACCATTATGATAAGAGATATCAATACCACATTCGACACTGCCAGGATCTGTGATCGTGATCGTCATCGATTTATTCACAGCCGTATTACTAATTTGAACAGTCCCTGCTTTAAGTGGCATCACTAGACCAGACTTAGAGACAAGTGCTATACTCTTGTCACTTGTCGTATAGGTACCACTACTGCCTAACATAACAGAGGCTTTAATACATTGACCAACGACACCTTCCGTATAAGTTGTACGTGTTGTCGTATAATTCGATGTACTAGCACTCTTAGATGAAGGACTCGCCGCTACATTTTTAACTGTGACTTTAGCTTTTAAAGTCGTCGTCTTCACTTTTGCGGAAATGGTCGTACTGCCAGCACTGATCCCTTTAATAATACCGCCTGACTTCACTGTCGCAATAGCCTTATTACTTGATGACCAAGTAGCCGTTGCTTTACAATTCTTAATGTTTAGATCATAACTTGATCCTTTATTGATCGTGATCGATGTCTTTGTCAGTGTCATCTTCGGTACAGTGACTTTACAAGAGTAAGTTTTACTGCCCACTTTCGCTTTGATCGTCGCACTGCCAGCTTTGATTGCACTGACCTTCCCCTTACTAGACACCGTAGCAACAGACTTCTTACTCGAAGACCATTTCACTTTTTTGGTGTTATACAAGACTTTTAATGTCTTCGTCGCGCCCACTTTTAATGTCACTTTACTGCTAGAAAGTTTAGGCACATTGACGACTGTGACAGAACATGTATAAGTCATCTTGCCCACCTTTCCGTAGACTTTGGTAGATCCCTTCTTGCGTGCTTTTACGACGCCTTTAGAACTGACCGTAGCAATCGTTTTCTTCGCAACGCTCCATTTGACTGATTTTGCCCCTTTGATCTTTAGACTCTTAGTCTTCCCTACAGCAAGAGTCACCTTCTTATAATTGAGTGAAGCAGCCATAACTGGCGTATAGCTTACACACATTATAAGAGTCATGGAAGCAGCTATTGTTTTCTTCAATATTGTCATGTTTGACCTGCCTTTCCTGTTCATTATAGAAAGACACATTAAAATTTACTTTAAAAAACATGACAAAAGCATGTGACCCTATTTGGATCACATGCTCTCATCTGTTATTTAACTGTAACTTTGATCGTCTTGCTTACACCATTTTGAGCGTAGACATAAATTCTGTAAGCGTTTCTATTTTTATGATCCATTTTTGCAATTCCTAAAATGATTGCCTGTATATGTCAATTACTCCGACCCGTAAAGGGATCGGAGCTTGCTTACGGCTCCTGCCCGATACAGTTTCAAAAGTTTGCAGCTCGCTCATGTGGTCCTAACGTAAGTCTCCCACACTAGGTGTTATGCATGCCTCCCTCGGTACAGAGGACTGCGTCCGCATCGCCGGGTTATTGACAAAACCCGTTTTTTAGTTCCGTCAGGACATGCCCGACGAAAATATGTTACTTCCCGCTTCTGCGGCGTGCGCCGAATCGCGGATTTTCATCGCCGGAAACATACATCGTTCCCAGCAGTCTTATATTCATGGCTGCGACTCTGTCATCGTTTGACCTGTATCCGCAACGGTCGCAGATGTACTCATGGATATCGCTGTGGCGGTTCTCCTTATGGATCCGTCCGCATTTTGGGCATCTCTGCGAGGTGTATTCAGCAGACACCTTGATCACGCCGCTGCCGTTTGCCTCAGCCTTGTATGAAAGATACTGTTCAAGCTGATAGAATGCCCAGCTTCTCAGCTCGCTGCGTCCGGCGCTTGATCTGGAGTTCATATTGCGTTCGGAAAAGCTGACTCCGGTAAGATCCTCCAGCACGAAAAGCGTATCCGGCCCGTACTTCTCAACGAGTGTCTTTGTGATGCGATGGTTCACATCGCTCATCCAGCGGTTCTCTCGTTCAGAAAGGCGCTTCAGCGCTCTCTTTGCTGATCTTGTTCCTCTTGCCTGGAGCTCGGCTCTCAGCTGTCTGAATCTGTCTCTCTTCTTCATAATCTCGCGCCCGTCAATGAACATGGTGTCTCCTTTTTCATCATAAAGCGTGGCAAGAAAGCGGAGCCCTCGGTCAATTCCGACAACATGACGCGGTGCTGCGTCATCGAATGTGTCATCCGTTTCGCATGTGGCTGAGATATGAAGATACCACTGTCCATAAAGAGAGACGAGCTTCCCCGTGCCTAGCTTCCATTCATCGCTCATGAAGTACTGCTGACAGCATTTCGGCAGGTCATATTCAAGCTTCACGCGTCCATCGAGCGTATTTATGGAAATAAGACGTTTTCCATTCCCGTCAGCTACAAAGCTGTAGTCTCTGTTTCTGACGAGATCAGCCTGGGGACGGCTGAACACGATCGGCTTCTGAAGCCAGGTGAGATCTCTTCTGAAGCTGTATGTTTTTTCTCCGTCTCGAAACCTGCACGGATTCTGCTTCAACTGAGTTTCGACTGTCTTGTATCTGGCAGTGACGGTCTTGAATACGGAAACTGCCAGCTGGGCCTTCAGACCGTATTTCTTCCTGACCGTCTGATAGAGCCGGTTCTGCAGCTCATTTGAGTTCAGAATCAGCCCATTGTTAAAGGTGTATTCTGATATCTCATTGCATGCCTGAGCATAGCGTTCAGTCATGTTCCTGAATGCTGCATCTGTTTCTTCATTTGCATGAAGATGCAGCTTAATTGTCCTGACTATCTTCGGCATTAAGGAAGCCCCCTTTCATTTATTCACTACATATATTATAATACATATGGTGGTGATAATCAATGAAAAAGGACATTTATCAGCACAGAAGGCATAATAAAAATCTTCTTCTGGTGCATATAATTTTTGTTACGAAATACAGAAAGCAAATTCTGTCAGGAAGTTTTCGAAGGGATATCATGCAGTCTATATTTGACGCCTGCGTAAGGCATCACTGGTATGTCAGAAGGATGGAAACAGACGGCGATCATATTCATATGCTTATTCAGTATGCCCCGGCAGACAGCATTACAAAAATCGTGTCGGTTCTTAAGCAGCACAGCACATGGGAAGCATGGAAGCATTATGGAAGCATGCTTAAGCAGTTTTACTGGAAAGAGCATACGCTATGGTCCGATGGATATTTTGCCGCTTCGATAGGAACGGTATCAATGACAGTTATAGAGAGATATATTGAAAACCAGGGCTGATGAAAGTAAAACCGCCCCTAAAGGGGCGTGGCTTCAACCGAATTATTTAGTGTGAAATTTAAGTCTTTATATACTCTGATCAGTTAAAGAATGATGAGCGTCCATTGCTTTATGTTTCTAAAAGGAAAATGGGTCATGCCAATTTTGGCATGACCCAAAGGTTATCGATTATAAATAACGATAGTTCATATCGACTTGTCCACTGACACCATCCATTCTGAAATCAGAACCTGTCTGCCAGAGATCAGGATAATAAGTCACTCCATTATACGTAAAGGATGGTGTGATCGTATGCGTGAGCTGAGCACTATTATATTTATAGTGAGCCTGCCATCTAGACGTATAATTATTGATCAGCGTATCACTCTGTAAGTAATTCTTGTACCATGATGTTGATGAATAAAGGCCAACATCTTTATAGCCATAAGCAGCTAAAGTTGAAGCAAAGTGTTCAACTAATGCTTCAATATTAGCTGTTTTCTGAGCTTTGGTACTGCCAGTTATAAGCGCGTCTGTTTCCTCTAGATCTAGATAAACAGGAAGTGTGAAATGTGATGTCTTATACTGATTTAAAACAGTGGCCAGATTCACAGCCTGTGCATCTGCTTCATCAGTCGTCATCAATCCTTTATTATCAGAGGAATTCATATACCAGTAGATACCATAATTTAATCCAGCGGCTTCGGCATTATCAATATTCGTCTTTAAATTCAAATCGATTCCATGGCTATCTGTAGAACCTAACTTTTTCATCGTATTACCACCACGGATGATCACAAAGTCACAGCCGGCATTCTTTAGCTTTGTCATATCGACACTGCCATTATGATAAGAGACATCGACACCACATTCGACATTGCCGGGATCTGTAATCGTAATATCTAAGGTCTGATCATTGCTGTTATTAGTGATCGTGACTTGACCAGCCTTTAATGGCATGACATAGCCAGAATCAGAAACTAAAGCAACACTCTTATCACTTGATGAATAGCCGCTGTCACTTGAACTGATCATATCAGAAGCTTTGATGATCTGACCAACGATACCTGCTTTATACTGAGTTCTTGTTTCTGTATAAGGTGTCGTACGTGCTTTCACACTATTGATACTTCCTCCATTAACAGTCACGGCACATGTTAGATTTGTGCCATTGATCGTAGCGGTAATGGTTGCCGTGCCGGCACCAACACCGGTGATCGTACCATCCTGAACGCTTGCCACATCAGCCGCATCAGATGCCCAAGTCACGGCTGCTTTATTATTCTTTACGGTCACCTTTTCACTTTGACCAATGTTCAAAGTTAAGCTTGTCTTTGATAAGCTTAAAGCTTTGACGGTGATTCTCCACTTTTGTGTTGTTGAACCGGTTGCTGTGATCGTACATGTGCCTGGATTCATAGCCGTCACATCACCATCACTGACCATTGCGACCTGTTCATTCGAAGATGTCCACGTATCCGCGTCATCACTTTCTAGTGTCTTCGTTTCACCAACGACCATTGAGACCTTCGTCGTTTTTTTATTCTTAACAGTCACATAGCGTTTATATTTCTTCTTGCCAACCTTGGCATAGATATAAGCAGAACCTGCTTTCTTTGCTTTGAGCTTTCCTTTTGATGAGACAGTCACGATCTTCTTATTAGAGGAAGACCATTTGACTTTCTTGGTATTATAAAGAAGTTTTAACTGTTTGGAATCACCAACATACAGTTTGACCTGTTTTGGTGAAATATAAGGCGTACGTGCTTTGACTTTGACCTTACATGTATAAGTCTTTTTAGAGACCTTAGCCACAATGATTGCAGTTCCTGCCTTTTTGGCTTTGACAAGTCCTTTAGAAGAGACAGTGGCGACACTTCGCTTACGTGAACTCCATCGTACTTTCTTCTTCGTCCCTTTCATCGTTAATCTCTTTGAAGAGCCAACTTTTAATGTCAGAGTTTTGTAACTGATTTTCGCTGCATAGACTGGCGACATGCTTAAACACATCATGACTGTTACCAATACTGCCACAAACTTTCTTAAATGTTTCATCATAATATCACCCTTATCTAGTGTAGCACAAATATACACTTCGTTTAAATGGATGTGAGGGGATTGGAAAAATTCCCCTTCATAAAAAATTCTTTTTATAGGACTTCCCGTATCTATGCAACTTTAAAGACACTTTGTGACCTATCCGCTAATAAAAAAACATCCAAATGAATGGATGTTAATTACTAGTTGGTAAAATCGTAACCAGCTTTTCTACTTGATATATTTCTTAATATTAAGCGATCTAACTAAACTTATATTTTTAGAATTTATAGTTCAAATTGAAATATATAGTTACTCAATTTTGGCTTTTTTAATCTTCTTTATCATCTGATAACAGATAATCCAAGACTTGAATAATATCCGTATATTCAATTTTACTAGCATAAGAGAACTCTCTGCAATATTTACTCCATAGTTTTTTTAGATCATCGCTTTCCGAAATAAGTTTAAGCAGCTGATTCTTATCTTTGATATATTCAAGGCTATCTCTGTGAAGTGCTGTTCCATAAAGTGCTTGGTGAAACACATCTAAATCAAGCGGTTCCATTTTGTATAAAATATATAAATCGTAAAAGTCACGAGGTCGGGTTGAAAAGATATTTCTCCTTAAGATTGTTTCAACTTTTTCTGCAAGAATTG
>ONFH01000187.1 GCA_900317015.1 uncultured Erysipelotrichaceae bacterium
ACAACTCTTGATAGGACGATTCCATCAAATGCCATATTCATCACCTCGGCGATAGTATAACATAAAGCTTCACGAAGTGAAAACAAACGTTATTTGAAAATAGGGGAAAGATATTGACAGGGAAATATTAAGATTATAAGATATTTGTAAACAAAAGAGGAGATTACGCACTATGGCAAAAGGATTATTGATCATTCTTTCTGGCCCATCAGGAGTCGGTAAAGGAACGGTCCGTGCAAAATTATTCGAAGATGAAAGTCTCAATTTAGCATATTCGATCTCCATGACGACAAGAGAAGCACGTCCAGGAGAAGTGAATGGCAGAGATTATTTCTTTGTCGACCGTGAGACGTTCGAAAAGAAAGTGGCAGAAGGTGGCCTTCTTGAACATGCGGAATTTGTCGGGAACTATTATGGAACGCCAAAGGACCATGTCGAAGAGCTATTAAATGCCGGTAAGAATGTATTATTAGAGATTGAAGTGCAGGGGGCTTTACAGGTCATGGCAAAGTGCCCACATGCCTTAACGATTTTCTTAGTTCCCCCATCAATGGAAGAATTAGAAAGACGTATTCGTGGACGTCGTACCGAATCTGAAGAGATCGTGCGTCAAAGACTGGCAAAAGCAGAACGTGAGATCAAGACGAAAGATAACTATAAACATGTTGTTGTAAATAATACCGTCGATCAGGCTGCAACAGACATCGCCGCTATTATCAAAACACAGTTACAAGCAGCTCAATAAGGCTGCTTTTTCATTTCTTTTTAGATGTGATAAAATAAAAGTACGAAAGCAAGGTGAAGTCATGTATCTCGTTGATGTCTTAATTGAATATAGTACCGATGCCTTAGATCGTCCCTTTACTTATTATAGTGAAGAAGCCATCACAAGCGGTGTGCGTGTCCGGGTGAACTTTCGTGGCCGTATGCTGATGGGCTATGTCTTAAATGTCGTGGAAACAAAACAAACAAGAGCAGAGTATCAAAACGCTCATGGCTTTATGATCAAGAAGATCTCACAAGTTGTGGATCAGGAGCCTTTATTAAATGATGAGCTGTTAGAGTTAGCATATAAGCTAGCGGATATGACGATCTCACCACTCATGAGCTGTTTAACGACGATGCTGCCACCTAGCTTAAAACCTAACTCATCAAAGAAGACCGGCATCATTCATTTAAAAGCGATCCGTGTCATTAAAAAAGGCGAAGCGAAGACGCCTAAGCAGAACGCTCTGCTTGAAGAGCTCTTAAAAGAGGGCACACACTACGCTAAGGATTATTCGAGAGCGATGTTAGCCTCATTAGAAAAGCAGGGACTCATCGAGATCTATGATCAGGAAGTCCGTCGTGATCCTTATGTTGGTGATCTTAAAGTTCCTAAAAAGACGATCACTTTAACAACGGAGCAACAAGCCGTTGTCGATGGCATCCTTGCTTCTAATAAGCAGGTATCACTCATTCATGGCGTGACTGGCTCCGGCAAGACGGAAGTCTATATTGCCTTAACAAGAAAGATGTTAGAAGCCCATAAAGGTGTCATTATGTTAGTGCCAGAGATCGCCTTAACGCCAATGATGGTGGCTATCTTCAAACAGCGCTTTGGTGATCAGGTCGCCATTTTGCATTCAAGACTATCGAGTGGGGAACGTTATGATGAATACCGTCGTATTAAAAATCATGAAGTGTCGATCGTCGTGGGAGCCCGTTCGGCCATCTTTGCCCCATTAGATCAACTCGGTCTGATCATTATGGATGAGGAGCATGATTCTTCCTATAAACAGGAATCCACCCCAAGATATGTCACCTTGACGATTGCCAAAATGCGTGCCAAATATCATCATGCTAAGATCGTTCTCGGCAGTGCGACCCCAAGTGTTGAAAGCTATGCTCGTTGTGAACGTGGCTTCTATGATCTCTATCAATTACCCCATCGCATTAATAAACGTCCACTGCCACCAGTGACGATCGTCAATATGGAAGAAGAGACAAGAGCCCATAATTATTCTTTAATGTCCCGTTTAATGAAACAGAAATTAACAGAGACGTTAGAAAAAGGGGAACAGGCCATCATCTTATTAAACAAGCGTGGCTATGCCTCCTTTGTCAAATGTCAGGACTGTAATGAGATCGTTAAGTGTCCCCATTGTGATGTCACGCTGACATATCATAAAGTGGATGATACATTACGCTGTCATTATTGTGATTATCGCATTCCGATGATCCAGCGCTGTCCACATTGTGGCTCCTATAATATCAAGCGCATCGGCTATGGCACCGAATCGATTGAAGAGGAGATCAGCCATACGATCCCTAAAGCCAGAGTCATTCGTTATGACTATGATACGACCCATCGTAAAAATGAACATACGAAATTACTCAATGCCTTTGAAAACCAGGAAGGTAATATTCTATTGGGAACCCAGATGATCGCCAAGGGTCTCGACTTTGAGAATGTGACATTCGTTGGTGTCTTAATGGCCGACTTGACCTTGACGATTCCTGACTATCGTTCAAGTGAACGTACCTTTGAACTCTTAGCCCAGGTGGCAGGACGCAGCGGCCGTGGGGCGAAGGAAGGCTCCGTCATCATTCAGACGTTCAACCCTGATCATTATGCCATCACCTGTGCCGCTAACCATGACTATTTAGGCTTTTACGAACAGGAGATGCGCTATCGTCGTGAAGCTGACTATCCACCATACTGTCATTTAGTGGCCATCATCGTGATGGGGGAAAATGAAGGAGAGACGAAGCGCTCTGCCGACGATCTCAAAATGTCACTAGAAGGCTTACGCGCTGGTTTACGTATTCTCGGACCAAGTGAAGCGTCGATCTATCGTATGAAAGATGTCTATCGTATGCGATTGCTAGTGAAATATCGTCAAAATGGTCCGATCCTTCACCAGTTGTTAGTTCATAAGGTGCAGGAATATAATGTCAAAAGAAAAGCGAAAGTGAGAGTGGTATGCGACTATCATCCGTATACCCAGTTATAAGATATGGAAAGAGAACTTGCCTTAGAGATCCTGATCGCCTATGAAAGGGATCATACTTATTTAAATATTGCCTTAAATCATGCATTAGAACATCGTGACGTGAAAAGCGACTTAGTTACTGCTTTAGTGTATGGAACGATCCAGTATCGCTTACGTTTAGAATATGAGCTTGAACCTCAGATCACAGGAAGACGTGTCAAGGTGTTTGAACGTATGCTTCTATTCATGAGCGTGTATGAACATCTCTATATGTCGATGCCTGATTATGCCATCGTCGATTCCAGCGTGGAATTAGCCAAAAAGAAGAAGGGGAAGCGGACGTCCCAGTTTATCAATGGTGTCTTACGTACGACGTTCCAGAATCCTCGCAGCCTAGATGGCTTAGAAGAAGTCGAAGCCTTAAGCATCAGTGAAAGTCATCCTTTATGGATGGTGAAGATGTTTGTCGCCCAGTATGGCTTAGAAGAAACAAAGAAGATCTTAAAAGCCAATAATGAAGTCCCTTATAAGACTGCTCGTATCAATACGTTAAAAACAAGTCGTGAGGCATTTATCGAAACCCATCCTGATTTTGTGGCTTCATCCAATAGTCCTTATGCATTGTTTTATAAAGGCGGCAATATCGCTCATACGAAAGCCTATCAGGAAGGACTTCTAACGATCCAGGATGAATCCTCACAGCTAGCTGCGGCTTTGCTTGATCCCAAACCTGGCGAGACTGTCTTAGATATGTGTGCCGCTCCTGGTTCTAAGACAACAGAGTTAGCCATGCTTATGAATAATCAGGGATCGATTGATGCCTTTGATCTTTACGAACATAAGATCAAGCTCATTAATGATAATGCGAAAAGACTTGGCGTTGACATCATCCAGGCAAAAGCCGGGGATGCGACAGATCTTACGACCTTTGGTGAAAAGCACTATGACAAGATCCTTCTAGATGGTCCATGTACCGGTCTAGGCGTGCTTTCAAGAAAGCCAGAAATTCGTTATCATGAGGCCTCAATTATGGATGAAATCATCCCAATTCAGAAAAAATTGTTGGAAAATGCCTATAAGTTGTGTAAAATGGGTGGTAATATTGTGTATAGTACGTGTACAATAAATAAGAAAGAAAATGAAAAACAAATAGCTGCATTTATAAAAGCCCATGAAGACGTGACGATCGTCAAGGAACGAACGATCCTTCCTTATGAGATCCATAGTGATGGCTTTTACATGTGCCTATTGAAAAAGGAGTCGCAAGCATAATATGAATTCAATCTACGCAATGACAAATAAGCAGATGCAGGATGCCTTTTTAGAGATGGGAGAAAAGAAATATCGCGCCAATCAGGTCTTTGAATGGATCTATACGAAAAACGTCTATGACTTCCATCAGATGACGAACTTATCGAAGGACCTGCAGAAGAAGCTGTCAGAAACATTTTCTAGCGAACTCTTAACCATTAAAGAAAAGCAGGTTTCTAAAGATGGGACGATCAAATATTTATTTGAATTACCCGCTGGAGGTCTGATTGAAACCGTTTTGATGATCCATCCTTATGGTACATCACTTTGTGTGACTAGCCAGTTAGGCTGTAATATGGGCTGTGCCTTCTGTGCTTCAGGATTATTAAAAAAACAGCGTAACCTAACCAGTGCTGAAATGGTCATGCAGATCTTAAGTGTGCAACAGGATACAGGGCAGCGCATCTCACATGTTGTGGTGATGGGAACTGGGGAACCCTTTGATAACTATGATGAAGTATTAAACTTCATCTATACGATCAATGAACCCAAAGGCTTAGCCATTGGAGCTCGTCATATGACCGTCTCAACGTGTGGCATCGTGCCAAGAATTTATGATTATGCCAAGGAAGGCTTACAGGTCAACTTAGCCATTTCTTTACATGCCCCTAATGATGAGATCAGAAATGAACTGATGCCCATCAATAAGACCTATAATATGGACATGTTAAGACAGGCCATCAAAGACTATATCGATCAGACGAATCGTCGTGTGACATTAGAATATATCTTATTAAAAGATGTCAACGATGATGTCAAATATGCTCGTCAGTTAGCCCATTACTTAAGAGGGCTCAATGTCTATGTCAATCTGATCCCTTATAATGCGGTCAATGAAAAAGGGTATGCCAAATCAAGTGACGAAACGATCCAGGCTTTTAAAGATGAACTGCTTCGTTTACGCATCAATTGTACATTAAGAAAGGAACATGGCAGTGATATTGACGGCGCCTGCGGTCAGTTAAGAGCAAAACAAGAAAGGAGGCCATGATCATGAACATTTCGTTCGCGACGGATGTCGGAAAAATACGTGAAAACAATCAAGATTATGTCGCTTATAAAAAAATTCATGATGATGAGCTCTTCTTAGTCTTAGCCGACGGCATGGGCGGTCATAAAGCTGGGGAAGTGGCTTCACAGATGACAGTCAATTATCTCATTGATCATTGTGAAGAACACGAAGAGCTTGAAACAAGCAATGACGTCAAGATCTGGCTCAATAATATGATCCATGACGTCAATCAAGAAGTGTATGAAAAAAGTTCAAAAGATGAAGCCTTAGAAGGCATGGGCACGACGGTCGTCATTGCCTATGTCACTAAAGGTCATCTCTTTATCTCTCATGTGGGAGATTCAAGAGCTTATCTTTTCAAGGATCATGAACTCAAGCAGCTGACCGTTGATGATACATTAGTCAACGCTTTATTAAAGAATGGCTATATCACCAGTGAACAGGCGAAAAATCATCCCCAAAAGAATGTCCTGATCCAGGCCATTGGGGTAACAGATCTCTTAAATGTCTCATTTTTAGATCTGCCTTGCGATTTTGATGATGTCTTACTCTGTTCGGATGGTCTCTTTAATTCCTTGACTGATGATCAAATTGCCAAGATCCTCGAAGAAGATCTCAGTGTCGAGAAAAAAGCTCAGAAGCTTGTCGATGAAGCCAATGTCTATGGCGGCTTCGATAATATTTCAGTTATTTTATTAGAAGGAGGCGAAGCGTAATGAGTGAAGTCAATCGACTCCTTGCCGACCGATACTTATTAAAGTCATTGATCGGACAAGGTGGGATGGCGGATGTTTATCTAGCAGAAGACCAGGTCTTAGGGCGTAAAGTTGCGGTCAAGATTTTACGTTCTTCCTTGACTGGTGATCCGATCTATATCAAAAGATTCCATCGTGAAGCCAGTGCAGCCGCTGCCATCAATCACAAAAATATCGTCTCCATCTATGACGTCGGAGATGAAGATGATCTCTATTATATCGTCATGGAATATGTCAAAGGACAGACCTTAAAGGATCTGATCCGTGTAAGAGGTGCTTTACATTATATTGAAGCCCTCGATATTATGAAGCAGGTGGTCTCCGCTGTTTCGACAGCGCACTCGATGGGCATCGTCCATCGTGACTTGAAGCCACAGAATATTCTGATCACCGATTCTGGGATCGTCAAGATCACGGACTTCGGGATCGCATCGATTCAGTCATTATCTCAGGTGACACAGACGAATACGATCATGGGGTCATTACATTATTTGGCTCCAGAAATTGCTAAAGGCGAAAAGGCGACCCCACAGTCGGATATTTATGCCTTAGGGATCGTATTCTATGAATTATTACGTGGCGAAGTCCCATTCAATGGAGAATCTCCAGTCAATATTGCTTTAAAGCATATGCGTGATGAGATTCCATCGGTCAGAGAATTCAATCCATCGATTCCGCAATCTGTCGAAAATATTATTATCAAGGCGACGGCTAAGAATCCAAATGATCGATTTGCCAGTGCCTTAGATATGCTTAATGAATTAAATACATGCTTAGATCATCCCGATGTCCCTAAGTTATCGTTTGGGGCACCAGTCGATGAACCAACGATCGTCGCCGGTAACACCGATTTCTTTACGAGAGATCGTGACGGCAATGAAACTGTCTCTGATCAGACGATCGTCGAAGAACCGAGAGTGACTCGTGCAACGAAGCAGGAACGTGTTGTAAAGAAGAAAAAGAGAAGCAAGAAGCCTTTGATCATTCTTCTCGTCATCGCTTTAGCAGTCGTGCTGATCGTGGCTGGCATGAATGCTTTCTCGGGCGGCTCTAAAAAGACCTATACGATGCCAAATCTTGTTGGCATGACGAAGTCGCAGGCCAAGAGTGAATTATCGACGAATGATCTCACTGGTAAAGTCACATATCGTACGGAATTAAGTAATACGTATGATGAAGGGAAGATTATTAAGACATCACCAGCATCCGGCAAGACGATGGCGAAGGATACTGCCATTACGATCACCGTTTCAAGTGGTAAGTGGATCATTATGAAAGACTATACGGGTGAGAAATATGATGATGCGAAGAGTGAACTTGAAGAATTAGGATTCACCGTTTCTCGTCGTTATAAGAGTGATGATGACTTTGCGACCGGTGAAGTCATTGGTCAGTCTGTCTCATCAGGTGAAAAGATCGATCCAAACGGTGATGATAAGTCCATTACATTGACGGTGTCAAAAGGGGTCTCGATTACCGTGCCATACTTATATGGCGACAGTATTTCTAGTGCCTCTAGTACGCTGAAGTCTTTAGGCTTCACTGTTAAAACGAGTGTCTTAAGTGCGCCAACAAGCAAATCAGAAGCGTCTAAGATCACATCAAGTAATGTCAATACCGTGATCAAGCAGTCGATTGCCCCTTATACCGTTGTGACAAAGAAGGGCACATCGATCACGTTATACTATTATGATAAAGTTCCAGGGACAAGTAATACCGATGATAATACGGATGAAAAAGATGATGGAGAGAACACGAGCCAGTCAGATAGCGGCAAGTCTTCATCTAATTCTTCAACAAATGACAGCAGTACGAAGTCAAATTCGTCTTCATCTTCCACTGATTCATCTTCATCATCTTCTACGAATAAGTCAGGAACAGATTCTAATGCAAATTCAAGTACGTCACAGGATTCGGGCAACAGTTCATCGAACGCATCTGACAGCTCAACATCAAGTGGCAGTACATCGACAACGACAAATTAAGAAATATGTAAAGGAGAGCTATGAAAGGAACCATTATCAAGGCCCTTGCCGGTTTCTATTATGTGGCATGTGATCATGTCATCTATACCTGCAAGGCCCGCGGAAAATTTAGAAAAACGAAACAGAAGCCATTGGTTGGTGATCATGTCGAATTCTCAGTTGATGACAACGAGGAAGGCTATATTATGAAGCTCTTGCCTCGTAAGAATGAAATGCGGCGACCGCCGATCTGTAATGTCGATCAGGCCCTGTTAGTGTTTTCTATCACTCATCCCGACTTTGATGAAGTGCTTCTTGATCGTTTCTTAGCGATGGTGGAACATCTCAATATTAAGCCAGTCATTGTGATCACAAAGATTGACTTAGATGATTCCCTCGTTGAGAAGATCAAACGTACGTATGATTCTTATCAAGTGATCTTTACAAGTACAAAAGAAGAACAAGGTATCGAAGAAGTGAAGAAGACCCTAAAAGGACAAACGACCGTCGTTACAGGACAGTCGGGAGTGGGGAAATCTTCACTTCTTAATGCTTTAGATATCCATTTAAAGATCGAGACCAATGAGATCAGTGAAGCTTTAGGCCGTGGTCGTCATACGACTCGCCATACCGAACTCTTAGCGATGCATGGCGGTTACGTGGCCGATACGCCAGGCTTCTCATCTTTAGAGTTAGAGATGACGCCCGTTGAATTATCACAAAGCTATCATGATTTCAGAGAGCTCTCATCTCAATGTAAATTTAGAGGCTGTCTTCATGATAGTGAACCCCATTGTGCAGTGAAGGAAGCGGTGGAAGACGGCAGGATTGCGAAAAGCCGTTATGAACATTATTTAACCTTTTTAAAGGAAGTCAAAGAAAGAGAGGAACATAAATATGACTAAAATTGCCCCATCTGTCTTATCGGCAGATTTTACTAAATTAAAGGATGAAATCGACACATTAGAAGGTGCAGAATGGCTACACTATGATGTCATGGATGGACATTTCGTCCCTAATATTTCTTTTGGTTATGGAATCTTATCACAGCTAAGAAAGATCACCGACAAGTTTATTGACGTACATCTGATGATCACGGATCCACTCTTTTATTGTGATGAGTTCATCAAGGCAGGTGCAGACTTAGTTAACTTCCACTTAGAATCACAGGATTCCGTTGAACATACCAAAGCTCTATTAGCGTATATCCGTAAACAAGGCGTGAAAAATGGTCTCACGATCAAGCCTGGGACGGATGTCGAGGCTTTAAAGCCATTCTTAGATGATGTCGATTTGATCTTAGTGATGAGCGTCGAACCTGGCTTTGGCGGTCAGAGCTTCAATCCAAAAGCCGTGGAAAAGATCAAAGCCATCAAAGACATGCGTGGGGATCGTAACTTCGTTATTGAAGTGGATGGCGGCATCAACGCCGAAACAGGCAAGCAGTGCGTGGAAGCCGGTGCCGATGTCTTAGTGGCCGGAAGCTACGTCTTCAAAGCAAAAGACCGCAAAGCAGCCATTGCTTCATTATTATGAAAATCGGCTTATATGCAGCGTTAGACAATGGCCTGGTTCATGATCATGCCATTGATTATATTGCGGTCGACAATGGTCTGACCCATTTATATGAACAGGGCATCGTCCCAAAGCTAGCCATTGGGGATTTTGATTCGCTAGAGAAACAGGCGTTACTTGAAAAGTTAAAAGTCGAACGTTATCCGGTTCGTAAAGATGATACCGATACGGCTTTAGCTCTTGATTACTGCGCAAACCATGGCTTTGATGAAGTCGATCTTTATGGGGTGTGTGGTGGACGTCTTGATCACTTTATCGCCACGTTGATCACGTTACGTAAGTATCGTGATCTTAAGATCCGGATCTACGATCGTCAAAATCGCATTCAAATCTTAAAGAAAGGGGATCATCTGATCACAAGCGATTATCATTACTTTTCTCTTTATGCCTATACCCCAACGTATGTCACATTAGAACACTGTGCCTATCCACTTGATCATTATTTACTTGATCCAAGTGATCCACTCATTACCAGTAATCAGTGTGAAGGCACATTACATATCATCAATGATCAAGATCTCTATTTCTTTGAAAGTAGGGACCAAGCCTCTTAGAGGCTTTTTTAATAGGGAGCACATTATGAATCAATATACACGTACAAAAATCATCATCGGGGACGCCTTTGATGAGTTAAGAAATAAGACCGTTTGTGTCTTTGGCATCGGCGGGGTGGGCGGCTACGTCGTCGAAGCTTTAGCAAGATCGGGCATCGGTCATCTGATCTTAGTCGATCATGATGATGTCGATCTCACGAACATCAATCGTCAGATTATCGCCAATCTAGATACGATCGGTGAAGATAAAGTCGATGTCATGAAAAAGCGCATCGCCTCCATTGATCCAAACATCAAAGTAGAAGCAAAGAAGATGTTTTATTTACCAGAGACAAGAGACGCCTTTGATTTTGCCTCGTATGACTATGTCGTGGATGCCGTCGATACGGTCAAAGCGAAAGTCGATCTGATCGTCGAATGCAAGAAGGCCGGCACACCGATCATTTCTAGTATGGGGATGGGCAATAAGATCGATCCAGAGATGATCCATATCGATGATATTTCTCATACGAAAGTCGATCCTTTAGCAAAGGTCATGCGCCATGAACTCAAGAAGCGTCACATCCAGAAATGCATGGTCTGTTACTCAACGGAAAAGCCGATCACACCAAATTATGATGAAGAGATGCTTAGTGAAATGGAAGAAAGTGCCAAGCAGGGCAGACGCAAGGCGACGCCTGGTTCGATCGCCTTTGTGCCAAGTGTGGCAGGCCTCATGATGGCGGGCTATGTCGTTCGTGATCTGGCTCATTTGAAAGCTGTCAAGGGTGCTTAGAAAAGAAAATAGGAATAATAAGAAATTTCTTTTCTAAAAAATATGAAATCAATCCTTGGAAAAAGTAAAGACGAAAAGCCTACTTTTTGAAATCATGTCGAATCTGACCGCTTTTTATAGCGTATGAATTTATAAGACGAGACATGATTTTATTGAAAGTTAGAAATGTAAGCGATATAATTAGCTTTGTGAAAATATGTCGAAATTGTTTATGATGGAGGTTAGTACTGTGAAAGAAATTAAAAAGATCGCCTTACTTTCAGGCGGTGGGGACTGTCCTGGCTTAAATGCAGTCATTCGTACAATTACAAAAACTGCAATTGAAAAGTTTGGCTGGGAAGTCATCGGTTATGTATTTGGCTATCGTGGGCTTTATACAAACAACTATATTGACTTGACTTTAGATAAAGTCGAAGATATTTATAAAGAAGGCGGCACGATCCTGTATTCTTCAAATAAGGATAACTTATTTGATTACCTTGTCGATGACGGCAAAGGTGGCAAAGTGAAGAAGGATGTCAGTGATGTCGGTGTCGAAAACTTAAAGAAAGACGGCGTTGACTGCTTAGTCGTTCTTGGTGGTGACGGAACTTTAACAAGTGCTCGTGACTTCTCAAGAAAAGGTGTGAATGTCATCGGTGTGCCAAAGACAATGGATAATGACTTGTCTTGTACGGATGTCACTTATGGTTTCATGAGTGCCATGAGCGTTGGTACAGAATTTATTGATCGTTTACAGACAACGGCAAAATCACATCACCGTGTCATTCTTTGTGAATTGATGGGCCGTGATGCCGGCTGGATCACATTATATGCCGGCTTAGCTGGGAATGCAGCCATCTGCTTGATTCCAGAAATCCCATTCACTTTAGAGAACATCGTGAAATGCGTCAAGGAAAGAGATGCCAAAGGTCTTCCTTACACAGTCATAGCAGTCTCTGAAGGGGCGAAGTATGCCGATGGCACAAAGGTTATTGGTAAGATCGTTGAAGATTCACCAGACCCAATCCGTTTAGGCGGCATTGCCAAACAGTTAGAGGGTCAATTAGAAAAATTGATTCCTAACCATGAAGTCCGTTCTGTCAACCCAGGCCATATTATTCGTGGCGGTGATATCGGTGCTTATGACCGTATCTTATCGATCCGTTATGGTGTGTCAGCCTGCGAACTCATCAATGAAGGTAAGTTTGGTAACGTGGTTACGATCAATGGTGACAAGATGGGCTATACAAGCTTAGAAGAAGTCATTGGTGCAGCCAAGTTTGGTCGTCAGAAACATGTCGATCCAAATGGCGAATTAGTGCGTGATGCAAAAGCCATTGGCGTTTGCTTCGGTGATGAATAAAGTTGACTAAGTGTGGTCGGATCCGATCACACTTTTTATTGAGGATTGAATGTATGTGACTTGTCAAAGGATGTGTGTTTTGTTAGAATAAAGCGCAAAGGAGAGATCTATTTGATTGATGAATTAATTTCAGAAGGTCAGTACTTAGCTGCTTTGGAGCAGCTCACTGACTTAAGTGATGAAGATGTACGTTACAAACGATTACTTTGCCTCAATGCGATCGGCAATTATCGCCAGGGCGCCAAAGAAGGGCGAGAAGCGAAGAAGCGTGCCAATAAGACGTATTATGATGTCGTATCGCAATTACTGATTTCCCTTAAAGAAATTGAAGAGTTTGATGAAGCCATAGATCTGCTTGTAGAAGAGCTGTCAATGCCCTATATTCCACAGGAATATGATATGGCTTTTAATACGGCCTATGATGAGATCTTGTTAGCGAAACAAGAAGCCAATTATAGCGTTGAACATAAGAATCAGATCTTCAATACCGAGGAGATCGCCACTTTATTAGATAAAGACGATGTCAATACGGATCTTTTGTATATGGCATTAGATCAGATGCAGCAGTTAAACATCCGTTCTTTATATGGCAGTATTCGTCGTTTCTTAAGTGATATCAAGAAACCAGACTTTGCGAAGACGCTCATTATGGAAATGCTCATTGAGCAGCAGGTCGATGATGAGTTTGAAGTCAATAAGCAGGGCGTCACGTACTACTTCAACCCAAGCGTGTCACCACTCGTCTTAGCTCAGCTCTGCTATGAAGGTGTGGGGAAAGAGCTGCAGAGGGTCTTAGAAAATGAGAACCCAGCGCTGATGAATCAGTGCTTTGACTTCTTAGAATATTACTTATACAGTATTTATCCTAAGGAGATCTATGAAGAAGAATATGCCGTGTTAGCGGCAGCATTGCATTATTATGTGGCTTCTTTAACCAATATTGAACTCGATGAGAGTGATCTAGAAATTGACTATAACGTGGATATGCAGGACGTTGAATCGGTCGTTTTAGCACTACAGTCAATAGAGTGATAAAGCTCTTGCAATAGTGTATCTATTCATGTATAATACGTTAGTGATGAAAAAAGGAGAATTTTAAGAACATGGAAACAACTGTTAAAAAACTTGAAAAAAGCATGGTCGAAATCAAAGCTGTTTTCGACAAGGAAGAATGGAAAGCTGCTCAGAAGAAAGCTTTAAATAAATTAACAAAGACAGCCGTTGTCGATGGTTTCAGAAAGGGACATGTCCCAGTTGCCATCGTTAAGGCTAGAGTTGGTACTCAGGGTCTTTTATCTGAAGCTGTAGATGAAATCTTATCTACATCTTATGGCAAGGTGTTCATTGACAATAATATCAATCCTGTTGCTCAGCCAGAAGCAAACGTTGACGTTATGACTGAAGATGCATTAGAAATCACTTTCAAATGCCCAGTCGTTCCTGAAGTTGAATTAAAACAGTACAAAGGCTTAGAAGCGAAGAAGAAAGCTGTAAGAGTCACTGCTAAGGAAGTTGATGATCGTTTAGCTCAGTACCAGAATGAATTCGCAGAACTTGAAGTGAAGAATGATGGTGTTGTAGAACAGGGCGATACAGCAACGATCGATTTTGATGGTTACAAAGATGGCGTTGCCTTCGAAGGCGGTCATGGTGAAAACTATCCATTAGAAATCGGTTCAGGTTCATTCATCCCTGGTTTTGAAGATCAGTTAGTTGGTATGAAAGTTGATGAAGAAAAAGAAATCAACGTCACTTTCCCAGAAGACTACCAGGCTAAAGATTTAGCTGGTCAGGCTGTTGTCTTCAAAGTTAAGGTTCATGAAATCAAGGCTAAGATCTTACCAGAGATCGATGATGAATTAGCTAAAGATGTGAACATCGAAGGTGTTGAAACATTAGATCAGTTAAAAGAAAACATCAAAGACACATTACGTGCCAACAAGAAGGCTGAAGCAGAACAGCAGTTCGATACTGATGTCTTCAATGCTTTAGTAGAAGCGAACCCTGTTGAAGTTCCTGATGCTATGGTTGAACAGGAAGTTCAGAACATGATCAGAGAAGTTTCAGATAACTTAGCACGTCAGGGCTTAAACTTAGATACTTACATGAAGTTTACAGGCCAGACTCTTGATAAGATGAAAGAAGATATGAAAGAAGACGCAGAAAAGCGTGTTGTTTTCCAGCTTGTCATCGGTGAAGTCGCTAAGGCTGAAAAGTTAGAAGCAACTGACGAAGAAGTAGAAGATTACTACAAGGAAATTGCCGACCAGTATGGCATGGAAGTTGATGCTGTTAAGAAGGCATTAGCTGGTAGAGAAGCTGACGTACGTGCTGATGTTGTACGTAACAAGGCTGTTGACTTCGTTAAAGAAAACGTTGCTAAGTAAAAAGATTTATGTAAAAAAAGAGCGATAAGACGTCTTTTTTAGGGACGTCTTATTTTCGCTATTATTTAGGAGGTATGTATATGGACGATACAATGACACTTGACCTTCCTGTGATCTGTACCCGTGGAATGCTTGTCTTCCCAGGTCATGAAAGCGCAATGGATGTAGGAAGACCTTTTTCCTTAAAGGCCATTGACAATGCCGTCGATCTTTATGATTCGAATATTGTCTTCGTTTCCCAGATCCATCCAATGGAAGAAGAAATCAATTTTGATACCATTTATCATTTCGGTACGATCTGTAATATTGTCAGACGTGTGAAGAAAGATAACCATGGTACGATCAAGTTAACGTCTGCCGGCCAGCATCGCTGTGAACTGTTACAGTTCTATGAAAAAGAAGGATGTTACTTCGCCCGTGTGCGTTATGTGGAAGACATTCCTGGCGATGAAAATGAAGAGAAGGCATTAGTCCGTAAGATCACGGAACAGATGCAGTACATCAACCGTAATGCCAATCTTTTCCCAAGAGAATTATATGCCAATATCACTCAGGGCTTAAGCGCAAGTGAATTGGCTGATGCAATTGGTCAGTACATGAATATCGAACTCGAAGAACGTCAGAAGATTTTAGCAGAACCAAACGTCAATCAGCGTTTATTGCTCGTTTTGGCCTGCATGCAGAAAGAGAAGACGATCAACGAGATCGAAAGTACGATCAATGAAAAAGTCAAAAAAGCCATTGATGAAAACCAGAAGGAATTCTATCTTCGTGAACGTTTAAAAGCCATCAAGGAAGAATTAGGGGATGTCCCTAATGGAACTGATGATGTCGAAAAGGTCCGTGAAACGATCAAGAATAATCCTTATCCAGAAAATATCAAGAAGAGAGTCACAGAAGAATTACAGCACTATGAAATGATGCAGGCGTCTAACCCAGAAGCATTCGTCATCCGCAGCTATATCGACTGGCTCATCAAAATTCCTTGGTATCAGAAGACGGAAGATAACCAGGATATTCAGAATGTTGAAGATATCTTAAATGGTGATCATTACGGTTTAAAGAAACCTAAGGAAAGAATCGTCGAACACTTAGCTGTCCGTCAAATGACTCAGTCCCTCAATGCGCCGATCATCTGTTTAGTTGGCCCACCAGGAACAGGGAAAACTTCTATTGCGAAGTCCATCGCCCATGCCTTAGGTCGTAAGTTCGTCAAAGCCTCACTTGGTGGCGTGAGTGATGAAGCTGAATTACGTGGTCATCGTAGAACTTACATTGGGTCTATGCCTGGTCGTATCATCGAAGGCATGAAGAATGCGGGTACGATCAACCCAGTGTTCTTACTTGATGAAATCGACAAATTAGGTCGTGACTATAAGGGTGATCCAGCCAGTGCATTACTGGAAATTTTGGATCCTGAACAGAATTCATTCTTCTCTGATAACTACATTGAAGAACCTTATGACTTATCACAGGT
>ONFH01000063.1 GCA_900317015.1 uncultured Erysipelotrichaceae bacterium
ATCCCAGCATACTTTTGTATAACGTCTTAAGTTTATGCAGGTAAATCCACGATGTACACTTTGGAGGCCACTTTCATATTAACTAATTAACTCTTCTCTGGATATAGACATAAATTCTTTATTCCTGCCACAATAATCATTATCTCATATCTTCTGGGAAACAATTCCCGCACCTGCGAAAAGTCACATGATGATCTTTCTCAAACTGCTCAACTTCTTCAAGAGAATCAAATGGTATAAATACAGAGCAAGGCTTTGCGTAGTAGCATTTCTTATATGGAAGCTTTTCTCCTGTTGGAGATTTGACTTCTATCTTCCCATCCTCTTCTGACCCAATAAAGTCAGGATTACAATGAAGTGTCCTCACATTTTTCTTAAAATCCATATTGACATTAAAGGCCTTGAACTCTCCTTCTGGAAATCCCGTGCCTTTAACATTTCGTGTACATTTACAATAGTGTTCAAGCATAATAATCACTTCATATAATCGTTCATTTGCTCTGTGATCTTCTTCTCGACCACACCCGCTGTGTCTATTGATTCCGCACTAATGCTGATATAAACCTTCAGCTTCGGTTCCGTTCCACTAGGTCTTACCACAACAGAGCTGTTTCCTTCAAGCAGATATTTCAATACGTCGGAATTTGGAAGTCCATCAAGTCCCTTGCTATAATCAAGAACCTTTTTTACCTTCTTGCCGCCGAATTCATCCACACCAGCATGGAACTTCTTCATGATATCCTGCATCTTGTGAAAACCGAATTCACCATCGAACTCATAGCTGTGAAGTGTATTGAGTCTATAACCATACGTCTTATACAATTCATCCAACTTATCTAACAGGCTGATACCGTGTGTCTTATAGTATGCGAACATTTCAGCGATCATGAAACCGGCATCAACGGCATCCTTATCTCTGACATATCCACCTGTGAGATAACCATAAGATTCCTCGAATCCAAAGATATAATCCGATTCACGTCCCTGCTTCTCAAGGAGTCCAATCTGTTCGCCGATGAATTTGAATCCAGTCAGGACATTGATTGTCTTCACCCCATAATGATTAGCAATCTGTTCACCCATATCTGATGTGACAATTGTTTTGATCATCACAGGATTCTTCGGCATTGTGCCATTCTTGATTCTCTGTGAGCAGATAAAATCTAATAACAGCAGTCCAGTTTCATTACCAGATAAGAGCTGATATTCTCCATTCTTGTTTTTTACAGCAATCCCACATCTATCACAGTCCGGGTCAGTGGCTAACAGCAGATCAGCTCCAACCTTCTCGCAATATTGAAGTCCTAACTCCATTGTTTCCCGAATTTCCGGATTCGGATAAGGGCAGGTCGGGAAATTGCCATCGGGATTGCGCTGTTCTTCTACAACCGTGATGTTGTCAAAACCCGTTTCCTTCAGGACTCTCGTAACTGGCTCTAAGCCTGCACCATTAAGCGGTGTATATACAATATCCACATTACGGTCAATATCTTCTTTAACCACACTCTGCTTCTTGACTTCTTCGATAAAGCTGTCAAGAACTTCGTCCGGAATGTAAGAAACCATCTTATCGTCAAACTCGGGAATTATTACATCAAAGACATCGACTTTCTCGATTTCAGATAGAATCTCAGCAGCTGCTTCTGTGGTGATCTGGCAGCCATCATCGCCGTATACCTTGTAGCCATTATATTTTGAAGGGTTATGACTGGCTGTAATCATTACACCGGCACTTGCGTGTAGACATCTCGTTGCATATGACACAGTTGGTACTGGAAGAAGTCTGTTCCAAGGGTGTACTTCAACACCATTATCTGCCAGAACCATTGCAGTTATTTTGGCAAACAGATCACCCTTGATGCGGCTATCATGACCAATCACAACGCTTGGCTTCTCATATTTCTTTTTCAGATAATTTGCCAGTCCTTGTGTGGCTTTGGCAACCGTGTATACATTCATCCGGTTTGTTCCGGCGCCAATAGTTCCGCGAAGACCACCTGTACCAAAAGCCAGATCACGATAGAAAGCATCTTCTATCTGTTCCTGACTCATAGTGCTGAGTTCTGGAATTAAATCTTTATCAGCGATGGCTTTATCACACCATATCTCATATTCTTTCTCAATCTTATCGTTTAGCAAAATATCAGCTCCTATCTCAGCACCTAATCTTTAAGAACTCGCCTTTTCCATGAAGCTTCAATGGCTCACTATTAGCCGGAATAAAGACACAGTCACCTTTGAATATGTTGATCAATGTGTCTTCACCAAATAAGTCTGCACAGCCGTCAATACAAAGGAGAACATTAAAACTATCCTCATTCGTTTGAATAGCAGCCATACTCTTCACACGTTCTGTATTTATCAGAACACGCTCAACCTCAAAATACTTGCAACGTCCGATAAGTTCGGAAGCATATCCTGGCTTATACTGAAGTTTCCGGATTGGCTGCCGAGGTTCATCTGATGGCTCCAAGTTCACAACATCTAAGGCTTTATCAACATGTAGCTCTCTCTTCTTCCCATCCTTGCCAACACGGTTGTAATCGTAAAAACGATATGTCAGATTACTGCTTTCCTGTATCTCAGCCAGTAATATTCCAGCACCTATCGCATGTACTGTGCCTGATTTAATGAAGAACACATCGCCTTTATGGACGGGGACGTACTGCAGAAACTTCTCAATTCTCCCATCATCAATGCTATTACGAATCTGTTCTTTGCTTACCTTAGTCTTAAAACCATAGACCAGTTTCGCGCCTTTATCTGCATCAATGACATACCACATCTCGGATTTACCGAGCTGACCGTTCTCATGCTCTTTGGCGTATTCATCTGATGGATGTACCTGAACAGATAAGTCTTTCTTGGCATCGATGAACTTGATCAGAACTGGAAGTCCGTCAACGATAATCTCCTGTGGATGAGATCCTAAAAACTCAGGATGTTCTTCTAACACATCTCTTAACTTCTGTCCTTTAAACTCACCGCTATTGACCACACTTGGTCCATCCGGATGAGTTGAGCATTCCCATGTCTCGCCTAAAGGATCAAGATCAATCCCTTTACTATAATCATCATTTAATCTCTGCCCGCCCCACAGATAATCCTTACCTGCAGGTTTAAGCAGAAATGGCTTATTCTTCATCGAACTTGTACTTCTTTTTATCACTGACACTGATCTCCTTCCCAAGCTGAATTTCAATAAGCTGCAGCTCGGAATCGGCAATCACAGTGTGGCGACAACCTGCTTGCATTGTTATAACGTCTCCGGCTTTTACATTCTGCTCCATACCATCGACGATTGTTCTTCCGGTTCCAGAAATTACAGTCCACACTTCATCACGGCGTTCATGACTGTGATAATTCATCCTATGCCCCGGTGTCAGAGTAACCTTAATCGTCATAGATCCTTTCTCGACGTCAAGAACCCTGAATGATCCCCATGATTTCTCGGCGTACATTACCGGCTGCTCTAATTTATCGATATAAGGTTTGATATAAGAGCTCTGGTGCTTATCAGAAATAAGAATTCCATCCGGGGACGCTGAGACGACTACATCTTTAAGCCCCATAGCAAGAACCGGTATGTCTAGATCGTTGATAATGTGAGTGTTCTCACACGTATCATCTTCCTCAGCTTTTCCGATGATGTTCTCATCCATAGCCTCAGTAAGGGTATTCCAAGTACCAAGGTCCTTCCACACGCCATGGAAACGAAGAACGTCAATCGAAGGCTCTTTCTCAACCACGGCATAGTCAAAGGAAATCTTTGTCAGTGTGTCGTACTTGTTGAAGAGATCCGTATAATCAATAAAATCAATCAACTCATGGGCACGTTTCAGCACATAACCAAGCTTATAAGCGAAGATTCCACCGTTCCAAAGAGCGCCCTGCTTCAGGTATTCCTTAGCAGTTTCTTCATCAGGCTTCTCTTTGAATTCCTTAACCTTACTTACTTCATCCTTTGTCACAGGAATGATGTAGCCATATTTTTCTGATGGATATGTAGGCTCCATTCCCAAAAGTGTAAGGTTTGCGTTTCCTTTCGACGCCAGGTCCGCCAGATCCTTAAGTGCCTTGAAATAATCATCCTCTACGTATGGATCAACTGGGCATACGACTACTGGTTCATCTTCGCTTACGCCCTGCACATCATGCAGATAGCTGGTTGCAAGAGCGATAGCCGGAAATGTATCTCTTCTACACGGCTCAACACTAATACCCACATTATCGCCAAGCTGGTTATGAATCTCAGAGGACTGTGACTTACTCGTTGCCACCGTAACCTTGGCATCAGTATCAATGGTACGAATACCACGGTACATTCTCTGTGCCATGGATTCATACTGCCCATCTTTGCCTTTGAAAATTTTAATAAACTGTTTTGACCGGATATCGTTTGATAGCGGCCACAGACGTTTACCAGAACCGCCTGAAAGTAAAATTATATTCATTTGTCCCTCTGTGGCCGTTGATAGGCCTTACATTTTTTGTTCTTTCTCGTATGCCTGATGAAGGGTAAAAACTTTTACCGCTCTGCTCTCATCGGATTATTGAGGAAGTCCTCATAGGTGAGTTTGATGCCTTCATCGAGGCTTGTCTTTGGCTCCCATCCCATAGCCTTAGTCTTAGAAACATCGAGCAGTTTTCTCGGAGTCCCATTCGGCTTGGACGGGTCCCACTTAATCTCACCGGTATAACCAATAATACGAGCAACTCTCTCGGTCAGTTCTTTGATTGTGCATTCTTTACCGGTTCCTGCATTCACGGTTTCATTTCCGCTGTAATTGTTCATCAGGAAAACGCAGAGATTTGCTAAGTCGTCTACATATAAAAACTCACGTAATGGACTTCCATCGCCCCAGCATGTAACACTCTTTGCGCCAGAAACTTTTGCTTCGTGGAATCTACGAATCAGAGCTGGAAGCACATGGCTGTGAGTCGGATGATAATTATCGTTCGGACCGTAAAGGTTTGTCGGCATTACACTGATATAATCCGTTCCATACTGACGATTCAAGAACTCGCAGTACTTAAGGCCGCTGATCTTAGCCAATGCATATGCTTCATTCGTCTTCTCAAGCGGACCTGTCAGAAGAACAGATTCCTTCATCGGCTGTGGAGCCATACGAGGATAGATGCAAGAAGAGCCTAAGAACTCGAACTTCTTAACGCCATTCTTCCATGCAGAATGAATCACATTCATTTCAAGAATCATGTTCTCATACATGAAGTCAGCAAGTGCTTCCTCATTTGCAACGATTCCGCCAACCTTTGCTGCAGCAAGGAATACATACTCAGGCTTCTCTTGAGCGAAGAAATCCTCTACATCATCCTGACGGGTAAGGTCAAGCTCCGTATGTGTTCTTGTAATGATATTTGTATATCCCTGACGCTCAAGTTCACGCTTTATTGCGGAACCAACCATTCCTCTATGCCCTGCCACATAAATCTTGGCATCCTTCGGCATCGGCGGCTGTTTTGATCTGTATTCTTCTGGAATCTGTGTGTTGGTCATTTTATATGTCCTTCTTTCTTTGTTGTTAATCACGTTATAAAAAGCCTAAGCGGAACCAGTGTGAAAGTTTAATCTACATCTCTCATTGCTTTTTCGCGCTTAGCAAGCTTTCTGTCATGTTCTGCCATAATCTTTACAAGCTCTTCATAAGGAGTCTCCTGTGGATTCCATCCGAGCTTCTCTTTCGCCTTGGTTGGATCGCCCCAGAGATTCACTACATCGGTCGGGCGATACCACTTTTCATTGGTGCAAACAAGCATCTTGCCAGTCTTTGCATTATAAGCTTTCTTTTCTTTGCCCTCACCTTCCCAGCGGAGTTCGATGCCGTTGGCCTTGAAAGCCTTATCTGTGAAATCTTGTACAGTATGCTGCTCACCAGATGCAATAACGAAATCATCGGGTTCATCCTGCTGAAGGATTAACCACTGGCACTTTACATAATCTTTTGCATAGCCCCAGTCACGCTTGGAATCCATGTTGCCGAGTTCCAGATGATCCTGAAGTCCCTCAGCAATGCGTCCAGCTGCAAGGGTGATCTTTCTTGTAACGAAGTTCTCGCCACGTCTTTCAGACTCGTGGTTAAAAAGAATTCCGTTACAAGCAAACATTCCATATGCTTCACGGTACTCTTTGATGATCCAATACCCGTACTGCTTTGCTACTGCGTAAGGTGAATAAGGGTGAAACGGTGTTGTCTCTTTCTGCGGAACCTCTTCAACCTTTCCAAAAAGCTCGGATGTAGATGCCTGGTATATTCTTGTCTTCTTCTCAAGATGATTAATACGCACTGCCTCAAGAATACGAAGTACACCAAGAGCATCCACATCGCCAGTGTATTCAGAGGAATCGAAACTCACATGCACATCCGACTGTGCAGCAAGGTTATAGATTTCATCCGGCTGAACTTCCGCTACAATACGGATCAATGCCGAGCCATCTGTAAGATCGCCATCATGCAATGTTAATTTATCAATGATGTGGTCGATACGTCCGGTATTTGAAAGGGACGAACGTCTCACAATACCATGAACCTCGTAGCCCTTAGACAGAAGAAACTCTGCCAAATAAGATCCATCCTGTCCTGTAATGCCTGTAATAAGTGCTTTCTTCATAATTGTTTTCTCCTGTTGCTATGTCGCTATTGCTATGTCGCTACTGCGAATCATTTTTATTGATTGCCCACATTTTATCTAACCTAAAATCAGATTAGAATTGACTAAAGTGCCGTATACTTGGACTATATTGACTTTCTTGTTGTTGCACAGTTGAAGCGAAAAAAGTCCTATAAACGACGAAAACAGCAGTAGATTGCTCTACCACTGTTTTCTATACTGATCTGGGCTTATACCCTCTATCTTTTTAAACATTCTGCTGAAGTATGCTGGATCTTCTATCCCGACACATTCTCCGATATCTGCTATTGTCTTATCAGTAAAACGAAGCATTTGCTTAGACTTGGTCACTCTCACATTATTCAAATACTCATTTATTGTCATACCTATTTGTTCTTTGAATGACCTAGACATATAGTACTTATTAATAAAGAACTTCTCCGCCAGAGCATCCAAACTTATCTCTTCTCTGTAGTTCTGGTCCAAGTAATTCTTCACAGAATTAATGCTGCCTTCTTTTAATGTTTTATCCTTCACTTCCTCGGGGTGCCAAGATTCACTCATGATTAGTGTCACAAGAGCATTTAACTCAGTGTTAATCTTCATATCGCGAATGTAGTCTCTGCTGCATGCAAACTCGTATAAATTATCAAGAGTGGAGTTTAAGTCTTTTAATGTATAGTCTTCAGGATTGAAAACGGGCTTTCCACCTCGCTCTATATACTTTTGATAAATTTGAGGGAGTGTTGGACCATTGAAATGGCACCAACGAAGCGACCACAATAATGAGTCTGTTGTATGAGAATAGTGCTTATTACAATCAATAAAGACACAATCACCGGATAACAGATCATACTGCTTTCCGTTATAATCTAATACTCCTGCACCGTCTGAAACCAAGAAAAATAGAAACGATGAAAGGTTTGCTCTCGAGGAGGTATGTGGTTTCAATGCCTGCAGGCTTCCTATCTCCTGAAGGTACAGCAGTGAGGACCTTGCAAAAGGTGAAGGCGTATAAAGAATTCGGTCTGAGGAGACAATCGCCTTTTTTCCAGAAATAAACAAACTATTCATTCTGTGATATCTTTCGTTTTGCTCTACGATAACCTCGTATAGGGACACTCAATGCGTCTAATATTGAAGAAGGAAATATCTTTTCAAAAGACTTTCCCTGTACTATATTTGCAAAAAGACTCTTGTAGTGCCCCTTCTCAAACGAAATTGCATCATATTTGCGTGATAACCAATATATTTGGTCTTCTGTTAAACTTTTTGAATCATCAAAGAAAAAGCCACCAAACCGCATAGACTTCCATTCTCTGATGGAATAACTATTAGGATATTTTGCAGTAACATAAGTACCAAAAGTCTCATACTCGCTAAAACCCGAAAAAGGTAATTCTTTTATATTAATACAACTTAAAACCTTTTCTTCAAATGACTGCCCCGGTAATGTATCACTTGAAGTTATGTCAGAAATCATTTTCTTCATTAAAGATGTATTAACAATCATATGCTCAGCAATAAATGAGCCTTCGATTTGTTTTTGCAGACCAGGAAAAAGTGAACTAATAGTTTCAAAATAAGGTTGATGATATTCAGTCTTATAATCAAAAAAAGGTTTCCCATTATCGTCAAACATTTCTATTTTTTTTAATGGTATGGTGTCACTATCCCATAATAAGTAATACTCATCTCTGCATTGAAGCGAATAATTTATTTTGATAAATTGCTGCACATACCATCCAGTTCTTCTAATAGCACGTTCATCATTAGAGATAGTAGAGATATATTCTTTAACATGTTGAAAATTCACAATAGAATTTTCATTAATGAATTCTACACAATTATTATTAGAAACCATTTTTTCTACATCATTGTTTCCAATAATAATGATCTTATCTATCGGAAGATTATCAAAATACGATTTTTGGTTTGTTAATAATTTGGGTATGTCTTTTGAGATTGATGGTACAACCAAAGGAAATTTTTTATTATTCATAATCAGGTAATCAAATAATTTTAATTCGTTTAATGAGAATCATTGTGTGTTAAGCCTCGCAAAACGTTCAAAACAGTATCGTCACGCATAACAGCAAGACTTCCAAAGTAAATTAAAAAAGAAGCAACTACACAAACAATCAAATCCGCAAGGCCATTAAAAGAGAAGAGGCTTCTAATCCATAAGACAACAGATAATGTAATTACTGCTGATACAATTATTTTCATTAAATCCCTAATTTTGAGAAAAATAATTTTATCAACGTGTTTTGTTACTGTATACTCAGACAAAATTGTAGCTATTATAACTGCAATACTTGAAGCGAATGTTATTCCAAAGACTCCCCAACACTTTGAAAGTAATATGCTCAAAACAATGTTTATCCCTACAGCAATACAGCCATTAATCATAGGCCTTTTCATGTCGTTATAGGCATAGTGAACATTTATTAGAACTTCTCGTATTGCAAGAAATGGAAAGCCAAATGCATACCCCCTCATACATTGTGCAATAAGTCCAGCTCCAGAGCTCTCAATTGCACCATGTCCGAAAAGAACAGCAGAGATTTCATTAGATACAATAATATAAATGATACTAATTGGCACAATAATAGTGACAAACAGCTTCATCACCTGTCTGGCCTTATCAATGACAGGCTTTTTGTCGTTCTCTAATGCAAGTCCTGTAAAGTATGTAATTAAAATGGAACCAACTGCATAGATAAAAACTCCATTGATTATATCATTAGAAGCAATTTGTCCATAATAAAGTGCCGAAACGCTACCACTAATCAAATCAGATGCAATAGATTTATCAACAATGGCATTTAAATCAGCGACGGCATTTCCAAGCATAACCGGCAATGCAAGTAATATTATTGAACTAATTTCTCTGTCCCAATAGGGTTTTTTAATATTAACATCTGTCCTGTTATGTATTACAGAAACCAGGAAAAGAAAGTATATAACATAGCCAAGAATACTTGCCGCTATTAAAGCGGAAACGCCTAATTTACGACCAATAAGCAGGCAAATAATTATATATGTGACGCTTGTTATTATTCCGGAAAGTTTGCTATATGTAAAGAGTTCCTCACCATCTAGTACTGCACCTAAAACACTTGTAATACTGGCAATTAATAATGTTGGCGCTAGCAAGACCATATAGCGTGAAAGAACGGTTGTCTTGCTTTCATCATAGCTTGGGGCAAGAATACGACTTAAAAAAGGACTTAACATAATAAAAAGCACAAAAATGAGTACCGCAAATATACATTGCATGAAAAGTACATTTGAAATGAACTGATTACGTCCTTCATTCCCACTTATTTTCTTTTTTGCAACATAAGTGCGGAGCATTGTTACAGCAAATGCAGCAAAGATAGCATTAATAATCGCTGCCACGAAGCCCTCAGCCATAAAATAAATGTCTGTCCCCTGATTTGCTCCAAAAATCCATCCAACAATTAATTGTTTTAGAAATCCAACTATTTTACCTGCAAAAAGTATTATTACTACTGCAGCACTTGACTTTATGTATTTCTTATTCATTATATTTTCCAAAGTTTGGATATAACTTACCAATTGATTTCGTTACGGCACAAAAAGCATAAACACAAAAAACAACAACAAGCGACATCCATATACTATTTAACTGTCCTGATATTGCTTCTGCCATATAAAACATATAATAAAAGCAAACCGAGTAGATTAGCATCTTAAATGAACTTGTGGATTCTAAGATACAATTTTTAAAGACTTGTGCATATATAAAACCTAGTAAAAAAAGAATAACTACAACTCCAAATAATCCAAAATCCCAATATGTTTCACCAATTATTGTAGGAGATACGCCACCATTAAGGTGGAAAAAGACTTCAGAAAATCTTACAGACTTTGCTATAGGTTTATTTGGCCACAAAGATCTTGGAATTAATATAGTAAACATTTCAAAAATGGTCATATACCCATATTGAAAATCATTAGAACCTTTTATGTTGTCAACAACCTTACCCACTACACCATATCCATCAACTCTATATATAAAAGAGAACAAATTCTTTGGATCAAGAGTCTGATGTGTAAGTGCTCTTACTGTTAACGTTTGATCTCCTCGAAATAATGAATAAGCCATCAATATAATCAATCCAATAATTCCAAAAAACAAGATTGAAGATCCTTTTATTTTATTAATGTAGTAATTATATGATATTACATTTATACATGCTGCCGCCAATATAATGCCTCTAAATCCAAGTACAAAGGTTGGAATAACTGTTAGTAGGAACAGGAATACAAAGATTACTCTTATTTTTTTATTACCAATCACGTTCCTATGTCCCATGAGATAAATTGCTGATGACATTGGCAAAAAGCCATCAATTGCTAACATATAAATTCCATTACCTATCAATCCCGTATTTCTGAAAGTTTCAATATTAGTGAGGAAAGAAGAAATACCTCCATATTTTCGCATTAACATATACATGCCAAAATATCCAATTAATAAGAACACTATTGCCAAAAAGTCAGATGATAAAGTAGTAATATATGTATATACTGTCTTTTGATGATTTCGTCCAGCAATAATTTTCACTCGTTTTCCACAATAATTACCAAAAGCAAAGGATGTAAATCCTAATATAACTAAAACACTTACTATAAATTCAGTATCATTGTTGAGCTGATGCGTAAATGCATTAGCTGGTGGATAATAATGGTAAAACAATCCGGAAATTGGCAAAATTAAAATATAGTAAAATTCGAATGCATATCTGACATTAAAAAAATCAAAAGTCTTATTCTTTCTATCACTATTTATTTGTAATAGAAGAATAGCAACACAAATAATTAAAGCTACCCAAACGTTCATTAAAAAGTTTCCTTCTCAAACAGTAATTTTATACCAATTGCACGGAATAATATCATCGTTCCCCATATATTTATCAGGTGCTATAACAATTTTATTATTATTTAGATTTAAATACGCAGCCCACCATGAGAATGTACTGTTCCCAATAATTTGATTTTGACACTTACTCATCAAATACCATTCTTCTAGGCCACTTAAATTACTAAAATAATGGCTTACAGAATCTAGATCATTTCCAATAACATTCTTTAATTCCGTTTTTGCCCCTTCAATATCATCACTAAATACAAAATAATGTGTTTCCATTTTTTTATTTTTCATCAATTTAATGGCTTCATCATAGTAATCTTTTCCAATAATTTTTAATCGACTATACCATCTACGATGGGTGCTTTTATAGTCTCCATGTCTCACATGAACCGCTGTACTATTTATAGTCGAAAGTTTGTTTCCAAACGAAATCACTTCATCTCTAATCCCTAAAGGTACATAAAGCTGAATTAGATCATCTCTAACCCAATCGAAATATTTTGGGCATTGCCAATACCCATCAATATATGTATTAGAGATATTATAGTCATTAAGCGTCTGTAAATAGCGAAATCGCGATTCCTTAAGATAGTCTATTTTTTTTAATTCATAATGGGCATATTTAGGAATTCTTATAGCAATATTTAATATCTTTGAATTCATCAATCTAATATCATAATTTTTTTGAGCATAGTTCTCAACACCATTATATTTTAAATTCAATTTTAATATTTCAGGTTCACGTAGATTTTGTTTATCAAACCATGAGGTATCTAGGATTATAGTTGTCCCTGTTTTTTTTGCTAACTGATACCCGTATGCGTATTGAAATAATTGGTTGCCTAACCCACCCCATAGTTTGATAACAATCATTTTGAAATCACCTTCTACTTAAAACATCTAAGATTACTTGCAAAAGTTTTTCGTTTTGAGCATTCATGTCGAATTTCATTGCTTATTTATTCGAATTGTTTTTATAATATTTCAAATTATTATCAATTGAAACACTTTTTATTGCATTATAAAGACTATCTAGGTCACCAGGAATATAATTAACTCCAAGCTTTTCATTCTCATTGTGTTCAGCTATTTCTCCAGTTAGCGAATTTATCACAGCCAACTTAGCTGCTGTATAATAATAAAACTTATCTGGCATATCAACATTTGAACCTGCTGTATAAGTAGCCAGACCTATGTCACAATACTCATAAATTGGAATCAACTGATTCAGAAGTAACCTTCCAAGATAAAATAAATCATTTAGTTTCTTCGTTGATTCTTTTACTATGTTCTCATAAGCTCTGCTTCCAGCGACAAGAAACTTAATCTTTCCTCCGTTAAATCTCTCAGCGCATTTAATTAAAGTAGGGACATCATATGATGAGCCTAATGTACCAGCAAAAATGCACCATCCTTCATCCTTTCCTTTATTATTTAACTCATCTAGAAGTAATGCCTTTTCTGAAAAATTATTCCGGAATTTGCCTACATCAATTTCGTTATACACAAGAGCATATGGCTAATTTTTTAAAGAAGGCGATATCGATTGCATAAAATCCAAATAATGTTTACCTAACGCAATCGATCTATCCAAATTATTGGAGATTTCTTTTCTTCTTTTATATACGGGTTAAATAATATATTCATAAATTTTGATATGGGATTTTTTAAGGATTTGGCAATAAACTCCGGCCAGAAATCCATCTGATCATAAATAATCGGAATATCGTTTTTTTTGGAATATGCATATGCCGGCTTTCCCATGATTAATGGATTCTCCGCCGCAAGTATTAGATTCGGTTTGTTATAATGTTTGAATTGTTTCATTAAATTTTTCACAAAAACAAAGTCCTTATAAATTTTCCCAATTCCAAAATTCTTTTTATATGAAGTAGTAGGTACAAGTCTTATCGTAAAGTATTTACTTACATTAATATCTTTCCAACCATTTGCCCTTTTTCTCTTAAAGTGATGAGAAAAGGTGGCTGTCCACCATATTGTCTTAAACCCTTTATTAGCTAAATACTTTCCAAATTGATTGAAACTATATTCACGCCAGTTTTCTCCTTCAATTGGTCCGTATGGATTTATAAGCCATATTTCCTTCATCTAGTCTCGCTTTCTCAGTATCACGAGGCTTGTTTAGTTTGCTGAAGAAGAATATCGATAAGCTCTTGATGTGTCTTTTTTCTGTCAAATAGTTTCATGCAGGTAGTTCTTGCGTTTGCTCCCATTTCAATGCTTTCTTTTGGGTTATTATACAAGTGAAGAATCGCTTTCTCTAAAGAATGTATATCCTCTGCTATATAATTAATGCCGGCATTATTATCACTGACCAGTTTTTGCATTTCCATACTAGGTCCACAATTAAGAATGGGTTTTCCGGCAGCAAAATAATCTGCTGCCTTGTTAATTATGCTTTGAGATGCCCTTGCTTTAATGCAATTAATTGAAATATCCCCTTTTACTAAATTTGCCGCCATAAAATCATAATCAACGAACCCAAGAAATTCTGTGCCTTTTAGACCTTTCTCCCTAATATATTCCTTTAATTCTTGTTCTTCAGGTCCTTGGCCAAAAATTCTGAATCTTATATTTGTATATCCCTGATTATGCAACGCATTTACAGCATCTATAACTGTGACAAAATCATAGCTTGTGCCGATGGTTCCTACATAAGTAATCCAATATTCGTCTGCAACTTTATTGATCTTTTCAGCGTACTTCTTTACTCCATGGTCAAATTGATCAATCATCGCCCCGATGTAAACTGTTTTACTAAAACAATATCTATTATTGTATTTCTCTGCTAACTCTCTATATTCATCAGAGACAGCAACTATACCATCAGCATTGGCATACCCCACCCTCACTTGTTTTTGGATAGGATATGTCAACAGATTATAAACTATATCATTCTTAAAAAAGAGCCTCAAAGAATCTGGCCAAAGGTCATTTACATCTATAATTAATTTTGACTTAAATGCATCACATAATGATCTGATCTTTTTTGCAATGATTGGACTTGGCAAAGTCAAATAGACAGCATCATAATCCTTTCCCATAGCTTTGAACCACCGCAAAGCATCCTTTTCAAATTTCTTCCATGCCCAAAAACGATTTAATGAAATATTCTTTCTATAGGGTTTCATATGTATAAATCTTATAGAATTCACATAGCCAGGATATTTTTTATAAAAGGATTCGATATTTCTTTGTTGCTTACTATAATGATTAAAATCCGATGTCAAAAAAGTCACATCAATATTTCTTGAACTCATCAGTTCGAAAAGATACATTGTCCTTTTCAGCGCATGTTCTCCCGGTAAATAAACATAGGGATTAATCATTAATATCTTTGCATTATTATTCTCCATAATGATACTCATTCATTCTCCGGCCTTCACCTGTTGTATATTCTCGACTATGCTTAAATCCGTTCTTCTGGTAAAACTTATTAGCCCATTCATTGTTATCTGCATCAGTCTCAAGGCTTATATAAGCATAGGTATTGAAATCAGTTATCTGTTTAAGCTTATCGATAAGTTTGCTCCCAATACCCTTTCCCTCTGCTTTAGGATTTACGCCTATAGAAGCAAGCTCAACATATTTCTCTGTTCGCCTTACTTCATCACTCTTCTTAAAAGCACCTAGTAAGCGCTTTATGAATGATGGATGCTTAATAGCTGCACCTGCCGAGCACAATGCAAATGTAGCAAGATGTGATTTCATCAATCCTTTGTAAAACCTTGAATAGTCAAAAGAATAAGCAAGAAATCCTAGCAGGTGATGATCACTATCTTCGGCAACAAGGATTCCTGAATCCGGATCTTCCAAATATCCTTTATATAAGGTCATGAGGAAACGAGGGCCTAATTGCGTTAGGAAGAAGTTAGGGAATGCCTTTATATGTAATTTGGCAATTCGTGGAATCAAAGATTCATCTGACTTATCAAGATTTCTAACTGTAATATTTGCAGTACCTGCCATCTACTTATTCCTTACTCACCGCTCCAACGGTTTTAAACATCGTTCCGATTTCTCCTAAGAAGCTGAACTTTTTTATGCTTTCGAGGTTCCATTTCATCTTGCCTGGGAGCACATCTCTCATATAAACGAGATCCACATCATCCGCTTCTTCCAAGAGCCTGGCTTCATCCTTATATTTAATACTTGCCTCACTTGTTATCCCAGCTGGTAACAGCAGCGTCGCGTAGTACGCTTTGTTGTACTTTCCGTACTGCTTTACGTATTTTACAGCTTCGGGTCTGGTTCCCACGAAAGACATATTCCCATCTAAGACGTCGAAGAGCTGAGGAAGTTCATCTAAACGCTTATCTCTAAGTTTTGCTCCAACGTTCGTGATACGGCTGTCATGATCTACCGTAACGGTGGAACCTTTGCGATCTGCCCCATCGACCATCGTGCGGAACTTATGGATTTTGAACTTCTTACCGTAAGTGGTAACACGCTCCTGCCGATAAAACACCGGACCCGGAGAATCACGTTTTATTTCTATTGCGATAACACTCATAGGGATGGCGAGGATGACGAGTAACACAGAACCAGCTACAACATCAAAAGCTCGTTTCAGAATCAAAGAACCTTTATGCCGTTTAAGAACTTCGTAGTATGGCCTCACCTCGTCAACACGCATAAAGTCAGGGAGGTCTTCCCAATTTTTCAATAACATATGGATTTGTTTACTCCCTGCATGTTTGTTGATCTCCTACAGCTGACTAATAATGTAGTCATCTATGACTTTCGGAAGATTTGGATACTGATTGCTTTACGATAATCATACTGTGGTTATCTGAAAGCTTCTGAGCATTCTCCAGATCAACCACGTCCGAAGTGTTCATCAACATTGAATCCTGGTAAACCCAGCTATAACCACACAGAAAAGGGAGTTGGAAGGTAATCAATACCCTCTAACTTCCTTAACGCTTTCTTTGAAGTTCTTGATCACATACTCCACGTCATCATCGCTAAGTTTTGTATGAAGTGGTAACGTGATCTCGTTCTCGAACATCTTGTAAGCATTTGGATAATTCTTAATATCAGCGCCCAATGCTTTATATGCTGTCATCATCGGAAGCGGTTTATAGTGAACATTTGTGGCAACACCCCGCTCTGCCATCTTTGTGATGATCTCTCTTCTCTGCTGATCCGTGCAGCCAGTTATTCTTGTGATGTACAGATGGCCAGATGATGTGTACTGATCTGTAAAATGAATGATATGATCAATACCCAGTTCATCACATGCTGCATCATATTTTGCGATAATCTCTTTGCGTCTTGCCAACAATCCCGGATATCTTTCAAACTGCTTAAGTCCAATGGCAGCCATAATATCAGTCATATTGCATTTATACAGCGGAGCTACGATATCA
>ONFH01000043.1 GCA_900317015.1 uncultured Erysipelotrichaceae bacterium
GAAGCATGACTTCAAGGTCTTCGGCTGGTACCGAATCGTCTTAGGTCTCTTAGTTCTTGCTTATTTCTTCATTATTAAATAATTTTATAGAACGACTGAAAACTCTCAAAAAATTTTTGAGAGTTTTTTTCATAGAAGTGCGAAGATTTCCTCTTTTTTGGTGTTTAACTAAGTAGAACAAAAATAATCGAAAGGAGGATCTTATGAATCGTTTAGCTTACATGACCTTAACAGAAGGCCAGCTGATGAGTGATGTCACAGAAAATATTGATTATGAGTTATTAGAAAAGATGTTAGCTTCCTTATTAAAGCACTTCTTCAATCGGGAAGACACCTTTTCAGAGCTCATGGATCACTATGCATCCTTACAGTTATGTTTTTTACTTTGTGACAGCTTGAAAGCCCATCAGGGCATTGATGCCTTAGCTTTGGAGGACACCTTAAAGGTGCCTTTTATTCAATTGGAGCTCTTAGATACGGATCGTGGGTATCAGATGAAGATCTCCATTGCCTCACAGATGACATCCTTAGCCTTAGCTTATGGCGCAGCCATGCTCATGAGCTTACTGGATGATTATGCCCATTTACATTTATTGATCATGCTCTACTATACTCAGTTATTAGAAGAAGCAGTGAGAAGGGAGGATGAAGAACATGAAACTGTTAAGTCTTGATCTTCATGAAGGGAAGATCACCTTAAGTGATATCTTCTATGATGATGAAAATGTCTTTCTCTATTTCTTAAGTCCCTTAGAAGAAAAGCTTTCATTGTTAGCACATGAATCAGAGAACATCGAAGAGGGCTATAAGAAGCTCTTAAATGTGGAAAAAGGGATCTATCTCGCTTATAGTCATGACCCATTAACTGGTCATTATCCTTCCCACTTAGATCTCTACTACTTCGATGATGCCTTATATTTTACCAATTTGAATTCCTTTGAAGACTTCTGTCTCTTTTATGGCTATGTTTTAGCCTCGCTTTTGTCCTTTGAACGTTTAGCCAATATGATCGCCTGCTTCTATTACATCTACCTCTCAAACTTCCATCAAGAAGTCAGTGACTATGATGCATGAACGCTTACAGCTGCTTTATTATTCCCTCATTCATGATGGTGACTACAATGCCATCAAAAAAGCCATCAAGACACATGAGTTCGTGGATGCAAAAATCTTTGAAGACCTCAAGAAAGATCTTTTCAGTCATTATGTGACAATCTTAGATGACAACTATCCCACACGCTTACGTGACCTTTCTGAGCCACCGTTTGTTTTATATTATTATGGCGATTTAAGCATGTTAGAAAGTGAGCGCATCGTGGCCATGGTCGGCACTCGTCATCCAACTGAGTATGGCACGAGGATGGCCATTCACTTTGCGACCTTACTTGCGCATCATGAGATCGTCGTCATCTCGGGTATGGCTCGTGGCATCGATGGGACATCCCAGCAGGCAGTGAACGTCAATGGGGGAAGGACCTGTGCCGTCTTAGGCTCCGGCATCGACTTCGTTTATCCCCAAAGTCATCAGGGCCTTTATGATCAGCTCAAGATGTATCAGTGCATCGTCTCGGAATATCCCGGCTTCACTCGTCCTAGGAAGTATTACTTCCGCAATCGTAACCGCATCATCACCGGCTTAGCCGATAAGCTGATCGTTGTGGAAGCCGGCTTGAAAAGTGGCACGATGGTCTCAGTCGGGCATGCCTTAGATCAGGGGCGTGACATCTATGCCATTCCCGGAAGGCTCGATGAATCACCCGGCAGTGCCTTGCTTTTATCGCAGGGCGCCTATGTTTTAACTTCGCTCAATGATCTCTACGATGATCTGAAAGACTAAAAGAGTTCGTTAAAGCATTCTTTATTGACAAAAAGAAGTTTATACATTATTTTATTTAGTCGAAGGAGGTGGCGTGATGAAACATTTAGTTATTGTCGAATCCCCATCTAAATCCAAGACAATTGCCAAGTATCTCGGGAAAGACTATATTGTCACTTCTTCAAAGGGACATATCAGAGATCTGTCAAAAAGTGGGAAAGACAGATTAGGGATTGACTTGGAAAACGACTATAAACCTAAATACTCTATCCCAAGAGATAAAAAAGAAACTGTTAAAGAATTAAAAGAATACGTGAAAAAAGCGGATTTCGTCTATCTCGCAACCGATCCGGACCGTGAAGGAGAAGCCATCTCATGGCATTTAGCACAGGTCTTAGGCATCGATATGGATCAGGATAACCGTATCGTCTTCCACGAGATCACCAAGAATGCGGTCACGAATGCCCTAAAGCATCCTCGTAAGATCGATCAGAACTTAGTGAAATCACAGGAGACTAGACGTGTTTTAGACCGTATCATCGGTTTCAAGTTATCGAAGCTTTTACAGCGTAAGATCAAATCTAAATCAGCTGGTCGTGTGCAGTCAGTCGCTCTGCGTTTGATCTGCGAAAAAGAAGCAGAGATCAGAGCATTCGTACCAGAAGAATACTGGAAGATCAATGCCTTCTTTAATAAAGATAAAATTGATTTTGAAGCTGAATTAGCTAAGTATCAGAATAAGAAAGTCGCCATTAAAAATGGTGAAGAAGCACAGTCAATCTATGATGCCTTAAGTAAGGAATTTACCGTTGAAAAATTGACGAAGAGCGTCAAGAAGAGAAATTCCAAGGCCCCATTTATTACTTCAACACTGCAGCAGGAAGCCTCTTCCAAGTTAGGCTTTAAGGCCAGACGGACGATGTCGATCGCTCAGCGTTTATACGAAGGGGTCGACTTAGGCACTGAAACTGTCGGTTTAATTACCTACATGAGAACTGACTCCATTCGTTTAGCGCCAGAGTTCGTGTCTTCCGCTATGGGCTATATTGAAGAAAAGTATGGCAAGAACTATGTTGGGAAAGTTAAAGTCTCTAAAAAGACGGAAAACGTTCAGGATGCCCATGAAGCCATCCGTCCAACAAGTATCTATCGTACGCCAGAAAGCATTAAGGATCGTTTAACCGACGAACAGTATAAACTATATTCCTTAATTTATGCCCGTGCGATCGCTTCCTTAATGGCAGCTGCTTCGATGGATGCGACAAGCGTCGTGCTTGATAATAACGGCTATAAGTTCAATGCCTCTGGTTCTGTTTTAAAGTTTGATGGGTACTTACGTGCCTATGGCGCTTATGAAAAAGCATCCAATGAACTTTTACCAGAATTATCAGAAGGGGAAGTGCTTGAAAGCAAGAAGATCGAAAAAACTCAGCACTTCACAAAACCCCCAGCACGTTATACAGAAGCAAAGCTCATCAAGACCCTTGAAGAGCTCGGCATCGGTCGTCCATCAACGTATGCGACGATCATTGATACGATCGTCTCAAGAGATTACGTGGAGATGGAAAACCGTCAGTTCAAGCCAACCGAATCTGGAGAATTGACAAACTCCAAGTTAGTGGAATTCTTTGATGATATCATCAATGTTGAATATACGGCGAAGATGGAAAATGAACTCGATGAGATCGCCAAAGGCGAAGATACGTACGTTCATGCCATCTCAAGCTTTGAAGATAAATTTGAACCATTATTAGAAAATGCGTATGAAAAGATGCCAAAGATCGAACCAAAGAAGACTGGTGAAAAATGTCCAGTCTGCGGTGGTGACTTAGTCGTTCGTAAAGGACGCTATGGCGAATTCGTCGCATGTTCAAATTATCCAGAATGTAAATATGTCAAGAAGGATCCCAATGATCGTACCGGCGAACCAAGTGGTGACATCTGTCCAAACTGTGGTGCACCGATGATCTATAAACGTGGACGCTTTGGTGAATTCATTGCCTGCTCAAACTATCCTGAATGTAAGACGATTCTAAAAGATAAGAATGATGTCACGAATCAGGAAACGGGTGAGAAATGTCCAAAGTGCGGTTCACCAATGGTCTATAAGAAAGGCCGCTGGGGACCATTTGAAGCATGTTCAAATTATCCAAAGTGTAAATATATTAAACCAAAGCCTAAAAAGGCGAAGAAGAAAAAGGAAGAAGACGAATAGGACTGCAGGACTGCAGTCCTTTGTTTGAATGGAAAGATATGGAAGAAAAAAGAGTGAATGTCATCGGGGCCGGACTTGCGGGCTGTGAAGCTGTCAATCAGCTTGTCAAGGCAGGCATCCCTGTCAATTTATATGAAATGCGTCCGAAAAAATCGACGGATGCACATAAAACAGAATATTTTGCGGAATTGGTCTGTTCCAATTCCTTACGTGCTGATGGTTTGAAAAATGCGGTCGGTGTCTTAAAGCAGGAGATGACGATGAATGATTCCATCATCATCAAGACGGCACGAGAACATGCCGTTCCGGCTGGCGGCAGTTTAGCGGTCGATCGTTTCGGCTTTGCCAAAGCGGTGACGGATGCATTAACGAATCATCCTTTAGTGAATGTGATCCATGAAGAAGTCACAGAGATTCCAGAAGGACCAACGATCATTGCCAGCGGTCCTTTAACAAGTGATGCATTATCTAAAGCCATTGCGAACTTATTAGGCCAGAAGGACTACTTCTATTTCTATGATGCCGCTGCGCCAATCGTCACCAAAGAAAGTATTGATTTTGATATTGCCTACTATAAATCACGTTACGATAAAGGGGATGCCGAATATATCAACTGTCCAATGACGAAGGAACAGTTTGATGCGTTCTATGATGCCTTAATGCAGGCCGAATGTGTCGTTCCTAAGGACTACGAAGAAAAGTTCTTTGAAGGCTGTATGCCATTTGAAGAAATGGCCAGACGTGGCAAACAGACCTTATTATTTGGCCCAATGAAACCGGTTGGTCTTGAAAAAGATGGGAAACGCTTTGAGGCCGTGGTTCAGTTACGTCAGGACAATGCCAAGGGGACCCTCTACAATATCGTTGGTTTCCAGACTCATTTAAAATGGGGCGAACAGAAGAAGATCATCCATATGATCCCCGGCTTAGAGAATGCGGAGATCGTCCGTTATGGGGTCATGCATCGTAACTGCTTCCTTAATTCGCCAATGTTCTTAAAGCCCACTTATCAGTATGTCAATCGTGAGGATCTTTTCTTTGCCGGACAGATGACTGGTGTCGAAGGCTACGTGGAATCGGCGCAGTCAGGACTTGTGGCGGGTAAGAATATGGTCCGTTTATTACAGGGTAAGGACTTACTTGTTTATCCAGAAGAAACAGTGATGGGGGCTTTAGCTTACTATATTACCCATGCCTCAAAGACTGACTTCCAGCCGATGAAAGCCAACTTTGGCATTCTTCCAGATTTGAAAGTCCGAGTGAAGAAGAAGGAAAAGAAGGAAGCTTACGCGAAAAGAGCGATTGAAACGATGGAAGCGTTCTTAAAAAATGAATGAGGAAAAAGAGAACTTCTTAAAATATCTGAAGTTTGAAAAACGCTATTCACAGCTGACGATCAGCTCCTACAAGCGAGAGATTGAAAACTTTATAGACTATCTCAAACAGGAAGATGTTGAATCGCTAGAGGAAGTGGATGATGTGATCGTGAGAGGATATGTGATGAGCTTATCAAAAAAAGAGCTCTCGCATACGACGATCAATCATTACTTATCCTCTTTACGCAGCTTCTTTAAATATCTCTTACGTCATCAAGTGGTCAAGGAGAATCCATTTGCGTTAGTAAGTTCTTTAAAACAGAATATCCGTAATCCGGATTTCCTCTACGAGGATGAAATGATGGGACTGTTAGATTCCATTGAAACAGATACTCTTTTAGGGGTGCGTAATAAGGCGTTATTAGAACTGATGTATGCATCAGGACTGAGATGTTCGGAAGTTGTGAACTTGACATTATCCCATATTGATTTTGATGAGCAGATGCTCAATATTATCGGGAAAGGCTCTAAGCAGCGCTATGTGCCTTTTCATGATTATGCCAAGGACTGGCTGATCGATTATATTGAAGGAGCTCGTATGGAACTTATGGCTGCCCATCATCAAAATCATGACTTTGTTTTCGTCAATCGTTTAGGAGGACCACTGACCAATCGTGGGGTGGAGAAGATCATCGATCAGGTGATGAAGCATTATGATCCTTTAAAAAAGATCCATCCTCATACGATCCGTCATTCCTTTGCGACGCATTTGCTTAATGCCGGGATGGATATCCGTGTCGTCCAGGAACTCTTGGGACATTCGCATTTATCGACGACCCAGGTGTATACGCATATCACCAATGATCATTTAAAGGAAGTCTATGATGCCGCCTGTCCAAGAGCCGCCATCGATGAACTCAAAAAGGGTGAAAAAAGCAAGGAAAATACTGTTGACGGAAAGAAGAATAAATGATAATATATCACCGTTGTAGACCTCTAGACTACAACCGCGCATAAAAGGTATTAAATGTACGTAAGTACTGCCTTCATTGGCGAGTCTAAGAAAAAACTAAAAAGGAGGTACATCAATGTACGCAATTATTGAAACTGGCGGAAAACAGTTAAAAGTTGAAGCCGGAGATACTATTTTCGTAGAAAAGTTAGACGTTGAAGCTGGCGAAACTTATACTTTTGATAAGGTATTATTAGTTGGCGATGATACTGTTAAGATCGGTAACCCTTATGTAGCAGGTGCTACTGTCACTGCAACTGTTGAAAAACAGGGCAAGGAAAAGAAGGTTACAATCTACAAGTATGAACCTAAGAAACATTATCATAAGAAACAGGGTCATAGACAGCCTTATACTAAGTTAACAGTTAAAGAAATCTTAGCATAATTATGATCAGGGTTCACATTACCAGACACAATGGAGTCGTAACAGGGGTTACAACTTCGGGTCATGCGCAAAGCGCAGAGTATGGTAAGGACATTGTTTGTGCCGGAGTGAGTGCAGTGGTGACAGGCGTGTGTAACACCCTTGTCAATCATGACTTTCTCAAAGTTGGCACGATTGATTTTAAAACAGGATACGTATCCATTCATTCAGACCATATGACAAGTGAACATCAATTGATACTAGAGACTTTGATCACGACTCTTGAAAATATTGAAGAATCATATGGAACGTATATAAAAATAATAAATCAGGAGGAATAAGAAAGATGTTCAAGTTAGATTTACAGTTATTCGCTTCTAAAAAAGGTGTAAGTTCTACTAAGAACGGCCGTGATTCTGAATCTAAACGTTTAGGCGCTAAATTATCAGACGGTCAGGTATGTACTGCAGGTTCTATTATCTACAGACAGAGAGGAACTAAGATCTTACCAGGTAAGAATGTTGGTAAAGGCGGAGACGACACTTTATTTGCAAAAGTAGATGGTGTTGTTAAATACGAAAGAGTTGGCAAGAAGAAGAAACAGGTTTCTGTTTACCCAGCTGCGTAATGAACACTGAAAAGGATCCCCACTGAGGGATTCTTTTTTTTAGAAAATCCCCCCAAGGAGGTACAATTATGAAATTTATCGATCAGGTATCCATTTATGCCGAAGCTGGCAAAGGTGGCGATGGTGTTGTCGCATTCAGACGTGAAGCCCATGTCCCTAAAGGTGGCCCAGCTGGCGGTGACGGCGGTAAGGGTGGTTCCATTATTTTTGAAGCCACAAATTCCTTAACGACTTTACTTGATTTACGTTATAACCGAGAATATAAAGCGCGTGCCGGCGGTAACGGCATGGCGAAGAAGATGCATGGTGCCGATGCCGATGATCTCATCATCAAAGTTCCTGTGGGAACTGTGGTTTCTGATGAAGATCGTGACAAGATCATCTGTGACCTTGTTAAAGATGGTCAGCGTGCCACTGTCTGCAAAGGCGGTCGTGGCGGCCGTGGCAATGCCCGTTTTGCGACTTCTCGTAACCCAGCGCCAAAGATCTGTGAAAATGGCGAACCAGGGGAAAAGAAGAATTTAAAAGTGGAATTAAAGCTTTTAGCCGACGTTGGTCTTGTTGGTTTCCCAAGTGTTGGAAAATCTACATTATTATCCGTCGTTTCTAAAGCACGACCAAAGATCGCCGATTATCATTTCACGACGATCGTGCCAAACTTAGGCGTTGTGCAGGTCAAGGACGGTCGTTCCTTCGTTATGGCCGACTTACCAGGCTTGATTGAAGGTGCCTCACAGGGCAAAGGCTTAGGACACCAGTTCTTAAGACATATTGAAAGATGTCGTGTTATCGTTCATGTCATCGATATGTCCGGTTCTGAAGGCCGTGATCCTTATGAAGATTATGTCCAGATCAATAAGGAATTAGGCGAATATAAATATGGCTTATTAGATCGTCCACAGATCATTGTGGCCAATAAGATGGACTTAGATCCCGCTGAAGAAAACTTGGAAGAATTCAAGAAGAAAGTCGGCGATGATGTGAAGATCTATCCAATCATTGCGCCAATTCATGAAGGCTTAGATGCTTTATTATATGCGATCGGTGATGCCTTAGACAAAGCCCCAATTTCCACAATGGAAGAAGAAGAGGATACCGTTCTTTATTCTTATGAAGACGAAGATGTCCCACCATTTGAGATCCATAATGAAGGGAATGGTTACTTTGTCGTCACTGGTGAAAAAGTGGAACGTCTGGTACAGATGGCAGCTTTATACACTGATGATGGCTTCAACCGTTTTGCTCGTCAGATCAGAAATATGGGTGTCGATGAAGGCTTACGTATTGCCGGTGCCAAAGATGGCGATACGATCCGTATCTACGACTTTGAATTTACATTCTCAGACTAACAAAGGACCTCAATCGAGGTCCTTTGTCTTATCGATATTGATACCAATTCTGGTGTTTTCATAAGGAATGGATTCAAGCAGATGAAAAGATGAGACGGTAAGCGTTAACGGCAGGCTTAATTGTGGCTCTTCTTTTAAGATCGTCTTTCTTGATAAAGTCAGATGAGGTAAGAACTGGCGATCATGAAAAGCCACCTGATGTTTTTTAAGCGCATCGGTTAAAGCCTTCTGCAAAGCATAAAGGGCCTCATCTTGAGAACTCGTTAAATAATAAAGACGGCTGTCTTTTTGATCTGGGAAATAGCCAAGCTTGCTTAACTGAAATGTGAAAGGCTCAAAGCTGATGCTTTCACGGATCAGGCGTAATAAGGAGAGGTCCTCATCACCGACATTACCTAAAAAGGCTAACGTCATATGCATACTATTTTTAGGAATTGGCTTGCCTTCACTGCAGGCCTTTATAAACTCTGAGCGGAGCTTTATGAGGGCCTTTGTTTCTTCCTCATTAAAGGTCACCGCATAATAGACACGATGTTCCATGATCATCACCTCATCTCTAGTATATTTCAAGGACGGGGAAGATACAAATTTTACAATAACTATGGTAAAATAGATGACCGTAAGGAGTAATGATATGTATAGTTATATCAAAGGAGTGGTCACAGGATTTTACTCTGACCATGTTGTTTTAGAAAATAATGGGATCGGTTATTTAATTTATGTCCCAAATCCCTATGTGTATAAGAAAAATGAAGAAGTCACGATGTATGTCTATCAGTCTATTACAGAAAATGATATGCGTCTTTATGGCTTTTCGAGTGAGGAACAAAAGAATCTGTTCTTAATGCTTATTAAGGTCAAAGGCATTGGCCCTAAGAGTGCGGTTGCCATTTTAGCAAGCGGCGAAGTCAATGACATTATCAATGCCATTGAAAACTCAAATACAAAATACTTAAAGAGCTTCCCAGGCATCGGCCCCAAGGCCGCTTCCCAGATCATCTTAGACTTACAAGGCAAGTTCGATGGTATCCAGCGCTTAGAAGCCATTGCCTCTGATAATCCAAATTATGAAGAAGCCAGTGAAGTGCTTATTGCCTTAGGTTATAAGGATAAAGAAGTTGAAAGAGTCATGAAGACTTTAAAGAATGAAGACCTTGATACCAATGGTTATGTCAAGAAAGCCTTAGCATTAATGGTCAAATAATAGAAAGGAGCAGGAACACCTATGGATGAAGAAATCTATGATTTACAAGAGCATCCAGAAGACGAGGAAGCCAGTCTTCGTCCAACGTCCTTTGAAGAGTACATTGGACAGGACGATTTAAAAGCAAACTTGAAGATCTTCGTCTCCGCTGCCAAAAAGCGTGATGAAACGCTTGATCATGTCTTATTATATGGTCCACCAGGACTTGGCAAGACGACCATGGCGATGATCATTGCCAATGAAATGGGCTCCCATATTAAGATCGTCACAGCCCCAGCCATCGATAAGACCGGTGACTTAGTGGCCATCTTAACATCTCTTTCCCCAGGAGATGTCTTATTTATTGATGAGATCCATCGTTTAAATAAAGTGGTAGAAGAAATTCTCTATCCCGCTATGGAAGATTTCTGTGTCGATGTTATGATCGGTAAGGAAACACCAAGAAGCGTGCGTATTGATTTACCACCATTCACTTTAGTGGGGGCAACGACACGTGCCGGGGATTTAAGTGCGCCATTACGTGATCGTTTCGGGATCGTATCCAAGTTAGATTATTATAATGAAGAGGATCTGACAAAGATCATCGATCGTACATCCCATGTCTATCATTATGAGATGGATGATGCTGCCGAACATGAATTAGCCAGACGTTCCCGTGGGACCCCACGTATTGCCAATCGTCTCTTTAGACGTGTCCGTGACTTTGCCCAGTTCTATGATGAAGACACGATCAGTGTCGAGCGTACCAAAGAAGCCTTGGATCGTTTAAAAGTCGATAACTTAGGCTTAGATGATGTCGATCGTCGTTATTTACTTGGCATTATCAATCGTTATAATGGTGGTCCAGTGGGACTTGAAGCCTTAGCGGCTTCAATTGGTGAAGAACCGATCACCTTAGAAGATGTCTATGAGCCTTATTTATTACAAAAAGGCTTAGTCAAAAGAACCCATCGGGGTCGTATTGCCACGCAGCTTGCTTATGACCACTTTCATATTGTCAGAGAGTTTGATGAATAAACTCTCTTTTTTTGTACCATGAAGAAGTTAAAGATCTTTGGTCTTCTACTTTTAAGCATTGCCTCCATGATCTATGGCTATGTTTCACCGGAGAAAGTGGCAGTGAAACATAAAGAAAGTCCTTCGATCACTTTAGCAGGGGCTTTTCAAAAGACCGGCAAATACAAGATCAAGAATACGAAGACCTTAACATTAAAAGATGTCATCAAGGATGTGGGTGTGAAAAAGAATGCCAATATGAAGGCTGTGAATATCAATGCCCATGTTTCTAGCGAACAGTCGATCTACTTACCAGAAAAACATAAGAAGATGATCTCCTTAAACAAAGCAGATGCCAAAACCCTGCAGCAGTTACCAGGGGTGGGAGAGAAGACGGCCGAAAAGATCATCGCTTATCGGAAATTACATAAGTTCAATTGGATCGAAGAGATCACCAATGTCTCCGGCATTGGCGAAAAACGCTTTGATAATTACAAGGAGTACTTATGTTTGTAAGATATCATCTGATCTACTATGCCATCTTCTCTCTTTTATTAGTGATTAGTGAATATGTCCATCCCATCTTTGCCTTAGTCTTAGCCATCTACGTGATCTTTATGATCTTACGAGTGGGATGGAAGTCGCTCATCATTTGTGTGATCTTAGCTGTCCCTCTTTTAAGAACCATTTCCACACCATCAATTCCTCGTGAACTTCATGGTTACGTCGTGGCGAAAGGAACGAATAACATCGTGATAAAAACAGATGTGGGAAAAATAAAGGTCTATACCGAAAAGTCCTTTCGTTACCTGGATGAGATCACCTTTACGAGTGAAGCTTTAGAGATCAGACCGTCACAAAATGATAACGGCTTTGATGAGAGCCACTATTTAAAAGGGGCACATATCATTGGCAAGGTGGCGATGAAGAAGCTACTCCGCTCTCAACATCACTTCAGTTTTGCCAATGTCATTGAAGATCATCTCTCACAAAACAAGACAATGCGTTCTTACCAGCGATTATTCTTACTGGGGATGAAGGATGAGGAGATCAAGGAAGACTATGCCTCTATGACTTCCTTAAGTATTGTTCATATGTTTGCCTTATCTGGCATGCATATTGCGATCCTTTATAGCCTATTAAGTCAGGCCTTTGGCTTGATCCTCCCGAAGAACCAGGCCAAATGGGCTGCCAAGATTGCCATTGGCTTTTATGTCTGGTCGATTCCTTATAATATCTCATTGCATCGTGCCTTTGGCGTTCTGATCCTCAATGATGTTTTAAAAAAGAAGTTCAATAGCCTAGATACCTTATCGATGCTCGTGATTGGCCATCTAATCTATAATCCTTATGTCTTTTATTCTACATCTTTTGTTTTTTCTTATTTTGTTTATTTGATGGTTATTCTAACGGCTCGCTATAAGTACAATACCGTTCTTATTTATATGAGCTCCTTACCGTTAGTAATGAGTATGAACTATCAGGTCAATATCTTATCATTCCTTTTAGCAGATCTGTTAATGCCTTTTGTGGAAGGCTTTTATGTCTTAACGCTAGGGGCGACAGTCTTTTCAATCTTAAAATTACCGCTCAGCTTGATGCTTTACATCTTTGGTAATCTATTAAGGATGACACAGGCGCTCTCACGTTTCTTAAGCTTTCAGAAGCCGACCTTATTATTTATTGGCTTATACTATTATGCCTTTTTGATGATCCTCTATCATTTAGATGATGCCCATTCCATTAAGAAATATATCCTCTTCTTGACTTCACTCTTGATTGCCTTTCATATCTATTCCATTTATAAGCCATATAGTGAAGTTGGGATGGTCAATGTCGGCCAGGGCGACTGTTCTTATATTCGTCTTCCATGGAATGAGGGCAACTTCCTCATTGATACCGGTGGGAATCGTCATTATGATGTGGCGACTTATAATGTCATCCCATTCCTAAGATCAAAAGGGATCGATCATTTAGATACTGTTTATATCTCGCATGGTGACTTTGACCACTGTGGCGCTTTAGATTCCCTAAAGCTACATTATCCAGTCAAGAAAGTCATTAAGACCTATCAGAAGCCAAAGACGATCGGTCCGATGACGATCCGTTTTCTCAAACGAACAAAGACGTTTGGCAATGAGAATGATGACTGTCAGGTGCAGTATGTTACGCTCCATGGTCTTCATTATTTATTTACCGGTGATATTTCCGCAGAAGCTGAAAGTAATTTAGTCGATCATTATAAAACGCTAGATGTTGATGTCTTAAAGGTCGCTCATCATGGTTCAAGGTATTCTAGTTCCGTTAAGTTCTTTGAAATGGTCAGCCCAAAGATCGCTTTTATAGGCGTCGGGAAGAACAACTTCTACGGGCATCCAGGAGATATCGTGATCAAACGACTCAATGAACGTGGTGTCTATATCTTAAGAACTGATCAGGATGGAAACTTCTGTATTCGTGATTATGTCTTTATGAGCGGTCACTACGTTTTTAAACACAGCCATTAAAATCATAACATAAAGGGGGTGAGGGATCGTGATATTGAATAAGTACGATCAAAGATGGAAACATGATTATCTTTTCAAACGATCGTCAATGCTCTGTTTTCCTCAGTGATCACGATCCTGTTTGCCCTCTATAATAGTGTCTTAGGAATCCGTTATAAAATGATGTGGAATGGCTATATCAGTGTGTATTATTATTTATTGACGATCTTGCGTGCCTATATTGTTCATGTATCTCTTAAATATAAACAAGTAGATGATCAAAGCAGAAATCAGGTGTATCGGCGAGCATCATTGATCCTCATTGCCTTAAATATTTCCCTGATCATCCCGCTGAAACTGATGATCTTAGATGATAAAAACGTGACCATGACATTAAGACCAGCTTTATGACTAGCCGTTTATACCTTATATAAAGTGATCATGGCTTTCATCAATAGGAAAGTCGTGCGTCATATCAAAGATGTTTTGGTCAAGCTGCTTAGAAATATCAATTTTATTGATGCCTTAATCTCCTTGTTAACACTGCAAAATACACTCTTGGTGATCAAGAAAGCAGCCCAACAAAGGGATATGCTTAGACTGTCTGCTTTTACGACGACCGTCGCCTTAGTTATCATCACCGGCATGACCGTGTGGAATGTCGTGAAAAGTTTAAAAAGACGTTCACGATAAAGATGTGTCCCTATTTGACGTTAAAATCACTCTGGTGTTAAAATAAAGCGACGAAAAGAGAGGAAAGCGTATGTCAAATTCTTCAGTTATTAATACATTAAATGTCTTATATGATTCGTTTGCTCAGAAAGAGAAGCTCGTGGCGAATTATGTCTTGGAACATCCTCGTGATGTCGTCAATATGACATCACGTGATTTAGCAAGCACCTGTGATACAAGTGTAACGACGATCACACGTCTCACGAAGAAGTGTGGGGTGGAGAGCTTTCATCAGTTTAAAGTCATCTTAGCCCGTGATCTGGTGTTAAATGATGAGGATGTGAAAGTGTCTTCCTCTATTTCTATGCAGGATGTGCATGGGTCATTGCTTAATATTCAGGCTAACAAGATTGAAGAACTCAAGGCGACGATTGCGTTAATTGATGAAGACGCCATCACGAAGGTCATCAATCACATTAAAGATTCATCCTGCGTACAGATCGTGGCCGTCGGCAATACGATTCCGGTTGCTATCAATGCGGAATATATGTTTAATGAAATTGGCATCCGTGCTGTTTCTGGTACGATTTGGGAGACACAATTAGCGTTTTCAATGACCTTAACAGATCAGGATGTTTTGATTGCTATTTCCAATACGGGTGAGTCTAAACATGTCTTACAGATGATCGATAATGCGAAAAAGAAGGGGACATTCGTGGTCGGCATTACCAATAATGCCAAATCTACTGTGGCGACTCGATCAGACGTCCACTTACAGACGGCGACAAGAGAAAAGCTCTTCTTAAATGAGTTCTATTTCTCAAGAGTCAGTGCAATGGAGATCATTGAGATCCTTTATTTGTTTTTGACAGTGGGCAATGAAACAAGCTATAAGTACTTATCGGATTGTGAAAATATGATGGCGGATGAAAAATTGTAAAGAATTATTTGTAAAGGAGATCTTAACGATAAGGTCTCCTTTTTATAAGAATGATCATAAAATTTTGGATTATGAGACCAAATGAATGAAAATTTATTTTATCTATAAATGATAAAGATTGTGAAAATAGGATGAGTATTATAGAATGGGTATAAATAAAGGCAAAAGGAGGAATTTATTATGATTGCTGGAATTATTATTGGCGTCATTGTCGTTGTGGTGTTGATTTTCTTTATCACCGGTTACAACGGATTTGTACGCTTACGTAATAACGTTGAGGAAGCTTTCTCAACAATGGATGTCTATATGAAGAAACGTTATGACTTGATCCCTAATTTAGTAGAGACAGTCAAAGGCTATGCCAAACATGAAAAGGAAACATTAGCTGCTGTTATGAGTGCCCGTAATGCGATCAAATCGGCTGGGACTGATGAAGAACGACTACAGGCTGAAAATCATTTGACGCAGACGTTAGGACATCTTTTTGCGGTTGCTGAAGCTTATCCTGATTTAAAAGCAAATCAGAACTTCTTAAACTTGCAGAATCAGTTAACAAGTATTGAAGATGACATTGCCAACTCACGTAAATATTACAATGGCTGCGTGAAGCAATACAATACGAAGCGCGAGATGTTCCCAAGTAATATTATTGCGGGATTATTCCACTTCGAAAAGAAACCATTATACGAAATTGATGAGACTGAGCGTCAGAATGTGAATGTTTCATTTGAGTAAAGGGTGTGATGCTTATGAAAAGAGACCGATTGTTTAAGTTCTTTTCATCAATAGTGGTCATGATGCTTTTATGCATGCCAGTGAGTTTCGTCTATGCGGCCAGTGATTATACGACCGATCTTTATACAATCAATACCGTTGTTCATGAAGATCACAGTATGGATGTCACTGAAAAGATTGTCGTTGACTTTGGAAATAGTGCCCATCATGGCATTTATCGTTATGTTCCTTATGTGAGTGGCAAGTATACGATTGAAGATGTGAATGTAAGAAATGAAGAGGCCGAAACATCAAGTGAGTCCTCAAATGGTCATGAATATACGCTCATTAAGATCGGTGATGCCGATAAGACTGTCACGGGGAAACATACGTTTAACATTACGTATAAGATCATCAGTTATGGTGATCGTGATACATCAAAAGACACGTTTTCTTACAATCTTTTTCCAACAATGTGGGAAACATCTATTAAGAATGTGAAAAGTACCATCACAATGCCCAAGGCGGTAAACAAAAGTGCGTATAAGTTTTATGGTGGTGAAAACTACTCAACGACTATGCCATCGTATTTTAAAACATCAGTAAGTAATAATGGCAAGACGATTACCTTAACCGGCACCAATATCCCGGCGAAAACCGGGGCGACTGTAAATGCCAACTTAAAAGAAGGGTACTGGATTGGGGCGCCTGATCATATGAAAGGGACGCTCTTTGTGATCATTGGCTTTATTCTTTTACCACTTCTTGTCATTATAATGTGGGTAAGACATGGCCGAGATCCTCAGGTGGTCGAAACGGTAGAGTTCCATGCACCAGAAGGCATGACACCGGTTGATGTCGGTTATGTGATTGATAGCGAAGTTGATACAAAAGATGTGTCTAGTTTACTTATGTACTTTGCCTCACAGGGCTTAGTGACCTTTGAAGAAAGGGAAATCAAAAAGAAGAAGAATCATCTGATTGTCCATAAAGTTAAGGACATTAGTCAAAGTGAAAAGAGCTATGTCAAAGACTTTTTCAAAGATTTCTTTGTGAAAAAGGATATGGATCTCAAGAAGCTTCCCGAAAGTATTAGCGATGCCTTTACATCGACAAAAACAAAGGTGGAGGATTATTATAGTTCAGGTGAGGAGAGCATTTATGACGGAAAAGCAGATGTTTGTCGTATTCTTTCTTATGTGCTCATGATGATCTCAACGCTTGTGAGTGCTGCTTTTGTCGGTTATTATGACTATGATCTGTTTTCTTATTTCATTCTTGGATTCATTTCTGGGGCGTTATTATGTTATGGCATGTTCAGCCTCAATCAAGGCTATGATCGTCGCATCGGCTATTCCAAAGCTAAGGCTGGCATCAAGTTTATCATAGGTACGATTGTCATTATAATTGGCATTTGTATTCATAGCTTTGTGTTAATGGTCTTTGAAGATGGTGTATTAATCTTGTTATTTATCATCAGTACCATTGTCATTGTGATCTTCTCAATGTTAATGAGAGCTTTGACGCCTCATGGCGCAGAAGTGGTGGGCAAGGTGCGTGGCTTTAAAAACTTTATTGCCACGGCTGAATATGATCGCTTAAAAATGCTTTCTAACGAGAACCCAGAATACTTCTTTGATATTTTGCCTTATGCTTATGTGATGGGCATGGACAAGACCTGGGCTAAGAAATTTGACAAGATTAAAGTGCCAAAACCTTCATGGTATACATATGATGAATATGATGCAATGAGTGACATCTTCTTCTATGATATGTTGCTGAATGATATGCACATGGCAGCTCGTGATGTAGATTCGATGATTGTTAAAGATTCCGCTAGTTCCGCTATGAGCGACTTCTCCGGTGGGTCAGGAGGTGGCGACTTCTCTGGCGGCGGCTTTGGCGGAGGTGGCGGAGGCGCCTGGTAACGTGTGATATGGGAGTACGACAAACGTACTCCTTTTTGGTACAAAAAACTTTGTCACGTGCATTTTGTTATTGACGAAACAAAATAACGTATTATAATGTACTTGTAAAACAAAGTAACGTTTAAGGAGGATGTACAAATGAGCGTTAAGTATAATTGGGCAACAATTGGAACAGGTGTGATCGGCCATCAGTTAGCCGAAGCTATGCAACAATTAGGTGGTAATCTTTATTCAGTAGCGAATAGAACTTATGACAAAGGTGTGGCTTTTGCCAAACAGTATGGTATTGAAAAAGTTTATCATGAAATCGATGAAGTTTTTGATGATCCTAATGTCGATATTATTTATATCTCTACACCACATAACACACATATCAACTATTTAAGAAAAGCTTTAAAAGCTGGGAAACATGTTTTATGTGAAAAGTCTATTACTTTAAACTCAGATGAATTAGAAGAAGCAATCGCTTTAGCAGAAGAAAATCATGTAGTTTTAGCAGAAGCGATGACCCTTTATCATATGCCAATTTATAAGAAGCTTAAAGAAATCATTGATTCAGGGAAGTTAGGTCCTCTTAATGTCATTCAGATGAACTTTGGCTCTTATAAAGACTATAATATGAAGAACCGTTTCTTTAATCGTAACTTAGCTGGTGGTGCGATGCTAGATATCGGTGTTTATGCATTATCATTTGTACGTTATTTCATGGCCTCATGTCCTGAAGAGATCATGACACAGGTCAAGTTAGCACCAACAGGTGTTGATGAACAGGCAAGTATCTTACTTAAGAATAAAGAAGAACAGATGGCGACTGTCATTTTAACAATGCATTCAAAACAGCCTAAACGTGGTATGTTATCATTTGATCAGGGATACGTAGAAATCTATGATTATCCAAGAGGATCAAAAGCAGTGATCACTTATGTTGCAGATGGTCATCAGGAAGTCATTGAAGCAGGTTCAATGGATGATGCATTAAGCTATGAAGTGACAGATATGGAAAAAGCTGTTTCTGAAGGCTATGATATGCATCTTGATTATACAAGAGATGTTATGAAGATCATGACATATTGCCGTAAGCAGTGGGGGTTAACTTATCCAGAAGAAGAAAAGTAATATATATTCACTTCAAGGAGCGATCAAGCTCCTTTTTCTTTTGCGCACCCTTTAAAAAATCATTTTTCATTTCGCCTGTTATCTGAAATGCTTAATTGTTTAAAAACACACCAAGATCATAGGTACAAATGTCAAATAAGAGGAAATGTTCTTCTTTTTTGGCTTTTTATTTTACACTCTAAAAAAATAAAATTTTTTCACAAAAGTGAGAAGATTTTACTCATTTTGGCGTTTAACTAAGTAGAGGTAAAAATATGATGAAATACGAACGATGATCCTTCAAAAGAATTTCCTCTTGATACTTCCTATTTTGACAAATGCTTAAAAATATTACGAATTCCCTTAAAGCTTATGAATGCTCATACGAAACTTCATGAACAAAAGAAAGTGCGGATGGGATGATGATCATAAATCCATTATGCTCAAGCAACAAGTTATCCATCACATTTGGTAAAGATCATTATGTGTCCATCCACTCATCTTTTCCTTTTTTAAAACTTTTTAATTTATTGATTTCATTTTTCTTGCCGATCACATACAGGAGGTGATTTATATGGCCAAGGAAGACTCTGAAGATACGATGACATCCGAATTTCCTCTCGAAAATAATCAGTATGACAAATTTGCAAAAAGTGTCATTAGAAACCCTAAAATCTTATTTCCATTAGTGAGAGATTTTGTTAATGATTTGAGTGATTTAAGTGATGATGCGCTTGAGTCTCTTCTTTCAAACATTAAAGTGGAGAAAGTCGACAAGTCAATCATCGTTCCCGCTACTCGTAGTTATGTGATTCCTGATAATCTTTTTACCATTGAAAAACCTCATGCCCATAATGAAGAAAAACATGTGAAGATTCATTTGGATGTCGAAATGCAGAATGCCTTCGATTATTATGTAGCTGTAAGAAATCGAGCATATATTCAGCTCATGGAAGCAAAGTATAGTTTCGATGATGATTATGATCATCGCTTTTATACGATCTGGGTCTTCCTTAATCCGACAAATGAACGTAAAGGAAAAACGATCATGATGCCAGGATACCCTGTTGATATTAATACGGGAAATGCTTTATAAGGATGGATCAATGGAGACATCTAGAAGTTTCTGCCTTTATCTTTAAACTCATGAAAGCTTAAGCAAGATCAGAGAAGGAAAGAGCCCATCATTTAGAATTCTTAGCTGTATCTTTTCAACCGTTCTTACAAATGAGCAGAAGGTTGCCTATCTCAAAGAGTGTTTTGTAAACGTTGATAAATCATTGATGAAGGATGAATACTATGGTGGATTACATCACACCAATTCGCAACAAAAGCCTTGAGGAATTGAAGAAGATGATTGAGATCGTCCTTGATGATCCCATTGAAATGATTGTAGATCCTTATTCAAGTCCTGATTTAGGGACATGGTTTCATAGGACAAATCATATAGATGATAGGAAAGCGTCTTTATGACATAATGATTAGACAAATGGGTGAATGCTCATTTGTCTTTTCTATTTGTGAGCTTATTACGACATGATCAATGGTGATGATGAAATATTTTAAAGAGTATTCCTTTTTCTCAAGTCACAAAAAACCTCATGATATACTTTAATTGTGAGGTGATTGACATGAGAGAGATTTTATCTGCTTTCTTTCATAAAGTATTCATGTGTATAAGACATCCAATACGCAGTATGAAGCGTTTGATGGCTTTATTTGGCGATTTTACAAAATATGTACCGGCTTATGCGAGTGCGGCTTTGAGCTTTTATATTATCATTTTGATCGTGCCAGCATTTTCGATTATTGCCTTTGCATCTTCTTTATTAAAGATCGATCTGCACATGCTGCAAAAGATCCTCTCTCAGTATTTGACGACGAGTTATGCGAAAAGTGTGATCAGTGTCTTAAAGAACACCAGTATCTCCTGGAGCTCTTTGATCGTATTGATCTTATCCGTCTATGCCATCTCAAGAGGGATTGGAAATATCTACAGTTTATCGAAAAACATGTTTCCAACAGATCATATTGAGAAAGAAACCATGTTAGGTTACTATCGTTATACGATCCGTATTACCATTTTCTTATTATTAGGGGCTATTGCCATGATCTTTGTTTTTGCTATTGGTCCTATTGCCAAGGCGTTTAATGTCTTCTATGGTTTCTTTGTGCTAAGAATGGTCCTGTTATTTTTGATTGCGGTCACCTTTTTTACCGCCATTTATATGATGATCCCAAAAGCTTATGTCAAAGTAGGGGAAGCATTAAAGGGTGGTCTGATTGCCACGATCGGTGAATACATCTTGTCAAGTATCTTGGGCATCTATTTAGACCATGCCAACTTCTCAAACGTCTATGGTCCTTTAGCATCCATCGTCATGGTCTTATTTGTTTTAGACTGGTCTTCCAAAGTCTTTTACTTTGGCTTTTATATGACCCATCGTTATTATTTAGAACGTTATGAACATCGTATTCAGGAAGCCACGGTGGATCGTTTAGATCATTTAGGGCGAGGTATTATTCAAATGGGGCACAAAGTCTGTTATGTCCGAAATGTCCTACCAGAAGAAAAAGTCGAACTTAATGTGGAAAGAGAGACAAACAGTAAAGTTATTGCCGTTGTTTCAAGGATCATTGAGCCTTCTGTTGATCGTGATACACCGATCTGTTTTCAATCTGACTTATGTGAAGGCTGTCAGCTGCAATATATGAACTATTTAAGACAGCTCACATTCAAACGTCAGGAGACTCAGCGTTCGATCATGAAGCATTCCCATTTTGCTTATGGTGATGATGTTGTGGAAAATATCTTAGCTGCGCACAAGCTTGATCATTATCGTCAGTATTTACGCGCCAGTGTTTATGATTATGAAGGAACTTTATATATTGGTGAGAAAACGAAAAATACGGTTTCTTTCTTATCTGACTGTGCCTTAAATGATGATTTGATCAATGAAACAGCCTCTCAGTTAGAGTTCATCTTGAATCAATATAAAGAGGCCATCGATATTGACTGCATCGCTTTTAAGAAGTTTGAAGATGATATCGTCATTTTAATCAAGAATAATAAATCAGACTTACCGGAAGAAGTGGTCCAAAAGATCATGGATCTCCCTCAGGTGAAAGGCCTTTATAAATTGAAGAATGGCTTTGGTTTAACCAGACTCACTTACATTGCCGGAGAAAAGTTATTCAACTATATCTATCAGGGCAAGACGTATCAGTTATCGGCCAATGCTTATTTAAGTGTAAACAAGGAAGCAGAAGGGCATTATATTGACTTTATGTGTGATCTCATTGATCCTAATGATCATGTGTTAAGTTTACACTTCCATAATGCCATCCTGGAATTATGTTTACCAAATCCTGTTGTGGCCATTGAAGAGGATCCCCATATGGTCGATGATGCGAGGAACAATGCCAAACGTTTAGGCATTGAAAATAAAATGTTCCTCTGTGATCATGTCTATGCCAAGGCTTCTGTCGTGATCCATAAACTGCCATTTGAAAGTGTCATCGTGAATTTAGTCCATGACAGTTTCTCAAGTGCCTTATCACAAGCCTTCTTTACGAGTAACGTCAAGAATCTATATATCATCACCTTATCACCTCATGATCTGATAATGAGTTTAAGAGCCAATGATACACAGCGTATTGAAACGACCTATGATCTTGTCAAAGTCTATGGTGTTGATAGTGAACCTTACCGCACTGAGGCCTTATGGATCTTCCACTTTGTTCGTAAGAAAAGAAAAGGCCGTTCTTGAGAAATCTCAAGGGCACTGTTACAATGGATGAGAAAAAATGAGTGAGGTGAGACACATGAATTATGTCATCTTTGGTGAAGAACGTTTATTAATGGATGATAAGCTGAAAGAACTGAAAGAAAAATATGACTGTTCCTTAGAAAACTTAAATTATGCCTCTTTTGATATGCGTGAAACACCAATGCAGGATGTGCTTCATGAAGCCAGTGAGCTGCCTTTCTTGGCGGAATATAAGATGGTCGTGATGGAACATCCTTATTTTCTCACGAGTCAGAAGAAGCTCACGATGTCTGATGATGACGTGAATGCCTTTATCAGATTTATTCAAAGTGAGATCGAATCAACGATCTTGATCATCTTCCATGAAGGTCTCTTTGATGAACGTCGTAAGGTCATGAAGGAACTTCATAAACATGCGAAGTTTTATAAGATGGATAAGGTGACGTATCATACCGTCTACAAGGTGACAAGAGAAAGTGTCATCAAGCAGGGCTGCAGCATCGATGATGATGCATTGAATCTGCTCATCAATCGTGTGGGAGAGAACCTCTTTGAATTATCTCATCAGGTCGATAAGCTTTGCCTTTATACAAAACATATTAAAAAAGAAGATATCGACGCCTTGGTGGCAGCCCCATTAGAAGAGAATGTCTTTGCTTTAACAAATGCCATCTTAGCTCATGACCTCAATAAAACGATGAAAATCTACCAGGACTTAATGGTCACCAATCATGAACCGATCGCCTTAATTGGTCTGATTGCCACGTCCTTAAGAAATCTTTATGAAGTCAAGCTTTTGACTAGAAAAGGCTATCGTGACAATGAGATTGCTAAGATGACCGGTATCAATCCTCGTGCCATCTATCCGATCCGTAAAAATGGTGAGAAATTTGATACCAGAGTTTTATTACAGAAGCTTAATGAACTTTCTGAATTAGATCTTAAGATCAAGCGTGGTTTGATCGATAAACAGAGAGGTCTAGAATTATTTTTAATTAGAATTGTGGAGTCTTAATATATGCAGTCATTAAAAGAATTATATAAAGTTGGCATTGGCCCTTCTTCGTCCCATACGATCGGCCCAATGCGTATTGCTCAGAGAATTTTAAAAGAATATCCCGAAGCGACACATTTTCATGTCGCTCTTCATGGCTCATTAGCCTTAACGGGAAAAGGACACTTGACCGACTGGGTCATGAAAAAGACCTTTGAACCAAAGCCTTGTGATTTCTCTTTTCACTCTGATGCGCTTCCTTATCATCCAAATGGCATGATCGTTCAGGTCTATCAAGGTGATGACAAGCTCGCCGATGTCGAAGCGTATTCCGTTGGCGGCGGGACAGTCTATTTTAAAGGAGATCAGATTTCTAAGATCAAGGATGTCTATCCGCATCGCCACATGAAAGAGATCTTAGCTTATGTCGATGATCATGCGATGGGTCTTTATGACTATGTCAAAATGTATGATGACGACGATATTGAAGAGTATCTGATGATGATCTTAGAAACGATGTTCAATACAGTCGAAACCGGATTAAAAAAACAGGGTTTCATTCAGGGACCATTAAAATTAGAACGGGTGGCCAATGCGATGTATCATCAGGCTCTCAATACCCATCGTAAGATGCGTAAAGATCGTCTGCTTATTGCCTCTTACGCTTATGCAGTCGCTGAAGAAAATGCCGATGGGGGTGTGATCGTCACAGCGCCGACATGTGGTGCCTCTGGCGTCATTCCAGCTGTCCTTTATTATGCGTATAAACAGATGCATATGAGTAAGGAAGACTTAGTACAGGCGTTAGCCATTGGTGGTCTTTTTGGCAATATCGTCAAAACCAATGCAACGATCTCTGGTGCTGATGGTGGCTGTCAGGCTGAGATCGGGACCGCTTGTGCGATGGCGAGTGCCATGATGGGCTGGATCAGTGAATTAAATAATCATCTGATCGCCTATGCAGCGGAGATGGGGCTTGAACATAACTTTGGTCTGACCTGTGATCCGGTGGGCGGTTATGTCCAGATTCCTTGTATTGAGCGAAATGCTTTTGCGGCTTTAAGAGCTGTTGATGCTGGCATGTTAGCGGGAGAACTCGGATACGTACGAGACAATAAGATTTCCTTTGATGCTGCCGTCAATGTTCAGCGTGCCACAGGGAAGGATCTCAATTCTGCCTATAAAGAAACATCATTAGGTGGCCTGGCTAAGGAGTATTTAGATCATGCAGACTAAAGCGCTGTATGTACACATTCCTTTTTGTGACGAGATCTGTTCCTATTGTGACTTCTGTAAAGTTTATTATGATCAGAACACTTGTGATGCCTATTTAGAAGCTTTAGCTGATGAGTTAAAGACGATTCCCCAAAATAATATGGAGACGATCTATATCGGCGGCGGAACACCTAGCAGCTTAAGTTTATCCGAACTAGAAAAGCTTTTTCGCATGTTAAAACCCTATGCCCATCAGGTGAAGGAATATACGATGGAAGCCAATCCTGAAAGTCTTGATTTAGAAAAACTAAAGCTTATGCATTCTTATGGCATCAATCGTTTATCATTAGGGGTCCAGAGCTTTCATGATGATCTTTTAGCCCTGATTGAACGTCATCATAATCGAAAGATGGTCGAAGAAGTCATCAAAGAGGCACAGGAAGCAGGCTTTGAAAACATCTCGATTGATCTGATGTATGGTCTTCCTCATGAGACATTACAAGACCTTAAAGAAGATCTAGAAGCAGCATTAAGCTTACCCATCACGCACATCTCATGTTACTCCTTGATTCTAGAGGAACATACGAAGCTTTATGATGAACATTATCAGACGATCGATGAAGATCTTGATGATGAGATGAATATCCTGATCGATGAGAGGCTTCACTCTGCTGGTTTTCATAAATATGAAGTCTCCAATTATGCTAAGGATGGCTATGAGTCTTTACATAATAAAGCGTACTGGCATTATGATAATTACTATGGCATCGGTGTTGGGGCGGCAGGAAAGATCGATGATGACTATATTGAACATAGCCGTGCTTTACAAAAGTATTTACGTCATGAAGACATTCGTCACATCACCCATGAATCCAGAGAAGAGACGATCTTTAATTCAATCATGATGTCCTTACGTTTAGTTGAAGGACTTGATCTTGACGTCTTTGAAGCACGTTATCATCATCCTATTGAAACCTATTTTCCCAAGTCTTTAGAAAAGCACTTAGAGCGTGGAAACTTAGTGAAGGAGGGTCATTATTTAAAGACGACTCCAGAATCTATTAAATACTTAAATGATATCCTCGTCGATTTCTTAGATGAACAGGAATCGTGACGATTTCTTAAGAAGGTCTTTATGATCTTCTTTTTTTTACGAAAGGGAATATTTCTCGTATTCAATAAGATGACCTTGTAAAATAAAGAGAGAAAAGAAAAATGATTTTGTAATGTAATTATTGACATTACAA
>ONFH01000108.1 GCA_900317015.1 uncultured Erysipelotrichaceae bacterium
GACAGACAGGGTCACTGCGCCCAAAATTCGGGTGAATTAGAAATTAGAGCTGTTTAAATAGTATAAAACAGGCCATTTTGTTCGCTGTAATAGCATGTTCATGAAACAGAGTCTGAAAATTTTCAGAGTACCAGTTTTCATGAGCTTATTTTATAAATTTAGGCTATCAAATTTTGACTTTTGACGGGCTAACCATATACTTTAATATAAAAATACATAGTGTCGGTATGAAGAATTTCTCAAGCGAAAATATTAAAAAAAATATTGCATAATTCTAAGAAAATTAAATTGACAACATTATTTTAATACTATAGAGTTAGACGTACAACCATACAATAAGGAGTCCCACCATATGACCGATATCAACGAAATTGAAGACTATGTAGTCAATTATATAGACGAAGCCATTGCCAACCATTGGATCGAAGTCTATTACCAGCCGGTGATCAGAACGATCACCGGAGATCTATGCGGCAGTGAAGCACTCGCTCGCTGGAATGACCCACGTTACGGTCTTCTCTCACCATTTCATTTTGTCCCAGCCTTAGAAAAATCAGGAGATATTTATAAACTCGATCTCTATATCATTGAAGAAGTATGTAAAGATATGCATACGGCACTCACAACGCAATGCAATGCAACGCCTTTCCACTTTCGGTCAATTTATCACGACTTGACTTTCTTAATGACGATCTCGTCGAGAGGATCAATGCACTCACAAAGAAATATGATGTGCCCCAGCAATTCATTAATATTGAAATCACGGAAAGTATTTTTGTGGAAGATCTTGGCATGATTGGAAAATTTATCGATGCATTTCATCAGTCTGGCTACCATGTCTGGATGGATGACTTCGGCAGTGGTTATTCCTCTTTAGGTGTTCTGAAAGATTTCGATTTTGATGAGATCAAAATTGATATGAGCTTTTTAAGAAACTTTAATGAGAAAGGGAAAAAGATCATTGAATCCGTCGTGAGAATGGCTAAGTCGATCGGCATTCAAACATTAGCTGAAGGTGTTGAAACAGAAGAACAGTATGAGTTTCTTAAATCAATCGGCTGTGAAAAGATCCAAGGCTACTATTTTGGTAAGCCAATACCAAAATATCACTTTCTTGCCCATTGTCAGGAACGAGGCATCACTTATGAAGATGTGCATTTTCATCATTTCTATGATGAAATTGGTCGAATCGACTATCTGACCGATTCCCCATTACTAGTGGGAACACTAAAAAATAAACGGTTCCGCTTTTTATACGTTAATGAGGCTTATAAGCAAGTCCTAAAGCGTGATCACATCGATAGCGTTGAGAAATGGGAACAGATCTTAAATAATCCGACTGATCCAATGCATCAGTTCCATCTAAATGCGGCTAGAAAGACATTACGTCGTAATAAGCCGACGATCGTTACTTATCCACGTGCTGATCACTATATGGAATTGACGGTCGAACTCATCGCCCGTCAGGGTAATGTCATCTCTTTTACAGCCGAACTTCATTACATCGATATTAAAAATCCTGATCAGGAAGAAATTTCCCTTGATGATCAGTATGTCAGAGATGTTTATTATGTCTGCCATGATCTCGCCGTTATGGATTTTAAGAACGATACGATCAGAGAATTGAAATCAGGAAATAGTAATCAGCCGATCGCCCATCATCATATTTCCCATGGCATTAAAGATGCTTTTGATCGTTATTGCAGATCTTTTATCTATAAGACAGATCAAGAGTCTTTTGAAAGATTCTATGACTTTGAAACATTACAAGATCGTATTAAGAATGCTCCTGAAGGATTGATTTCAGGATACTTTCGATCAAAGAATGACGATGGCGAATACATTTGGATCCATCATATGTATATTGCCATTCCTCAAACAAACTATCAGAATATCCTTATTCTTGCCATCACGGCAGATATGAACCAAGATAAACTGATACAGCTATTAAAACGTGATGATGTAAATGTAGAAGACGTACATCTTAATTGTTAATGCCACAATTCACCACAATTTATATGATGGTTAACATAATCTTTGAAGATCTTTTGAAATTGTTGCTAAAGGGGATTGGTATGATGAACTTGTCTTAGAGATAAGACAAATTTCTTCATAAATAAAATCCCTTCAAAAAATCCTAAAACAAGCCGGCAGTCCCAGCCGGTTTTTGTTTTGTGGTCATCTTGAAAAGATGCAAAATAACAGAATTTTTCCATAAATTGAGATTGGTGATATAATGGATGCGTATTTTTTGGTAGAGTAAAAACTTTATGAAAAAGTATATTCATTTGTATAAAATGTATACTTGACTAAATTTGACTCAGTATCGTTTCAACTGA
>ONFH01000189.1 GCA_900317015.1 uncultured Erysipelotrichaceae bacterium
ATTTTTTTCAAAAAAGAATAAAAAAACAGAAACACATATGTGATTCATATAAGTGTTTCTGTTTACAGACAAGATAATTTAAGCTTCACTCTTGAACGATACTAAAAATATACAAGTCTCTTAATTTATTACCGAAGCCCTAAGCTTCGATACTTTAATACAAGCAATGCTTTCCTAAAAAGTTCATTTTCCGAAAAAAATTTTTTTCAGAAAATCCTCTAAAAGAAAAAACAGGCAAATTTGATTTGCCTGTCATCTACATCTGGCGCAGATTGAGGTATTTGAACCCTCGCGCAGCCGTTAAGCCGCCTACTCCCTTAGCAGGGGAGCCTCTTCAGCCACTTGAGTAAATCTGCATCGGACTGCTCAATCATAGTATCATATCGTTTGCGACATTGCAATAAGAAAATGAAGGATAATTGTCGAAAGATTTTGTCAATGCAGAAAGTTTCTTGAGAAAAGAATGATCTGCGTTACAATGAAAGAAAAGAGGAGGAGTGATTGTATGATCGGCTTATCAAGCGAAGAAGCGAAGAAACAAAAAGAACTAGGTTATAGTAATCGAATGGATGACCATGAAAGCAAAACGGTCGGCCAGATCGTGAGCGAAAATGTTTTTACATATTTTAACTTTATCTTTTTTGTTTTAGCAATTTTAATCATTTTGGCAGGGGCCTGGAATTCTCTAACCTTTTTGATCGTTGTTGTGATCAATACGGCTATTGGAATCGCCCAGGAGATCTATGCCAAAAATGTTTTGGATAAATTGACAATCCTCAATGCCCCACAGTGTGATGTCTATCGTGACGGCAAGGTCGTGACGATCAATACAGAAGACTTAGTCTTAAATGATGTCATCGTTTTAAAAGGTGGCGCTCAAATTCCTGCGGATGCTGTTGTCATTGATGGTGAAGTGAATGTCAATGAAGCACTTTTGACAGGTGAAGCAGATGAAATTGAAAAGAAGAAAGATGCCGAACTGATGTCAGGATCCTTTGTGGTCAACGGGGAATGTTTAGCCAAATTGACTCATGTTGGCCAGGATTCCTATATTGCTCAGCTTTCTTCTAAGGCCAAGAAAATGAATGCCAAAGAATCCGGAATGGTCCGTGCTATTGACCGTATCGTTATGGTTGCCGGTATTGCGATCATTCCAATCGGCCTCATTTTATTTGGGCAATCTTATCTGATCAATCATAAGGCATTCTCAGAATCTGTTGTTTCATCGGTGGCAGCTGTCATTGGCATGATTCCAGAAGGACTTTATTTATTGGTGTCCGTCAGACTTGCTTTAAGTGCTGTCTCCTTAGCACGTCAACAAGTCATGCTTCATTCCATGAAATCCATCGAAGCTTTAGCTCGTGTTGATACACTATGTGTCGATAAGACCGGGACGATCACTGATCACTCGATGCTAGTTGCAGATTTTAGTGATGCCTATGAGATGACTGATCATGAACGTCAGGAACATATGGAAGTTCTACAGTCTTATGTGCATGCTTTGCCAGATGATAATGCCACGATGAAGGCTATTCGTGATTATGTGAAGGATGGCAGTAAGTATCAGGCGAAGGAATATATGTCCTTCTCATCTAAATATAAATTTAGTGCCGTCTGCTTTGGTGATTTGACTTATTTAATGGGCGCACCAGAAATCGTACTGGCTCGTCATTACGAAGAATATCGTGAAGGCATTGAGAAATATGCCTCTAAAGGTTTACGTGTTCTTGTCTTTGGCGTAAAGAAAGGCGGCCTGCCAAAGGAAGATTTAAGCAATGAAAACGTTGAACCGATCTTCTTCATTATGTTGGCCAACCCACTAAGAAAGAATGCTAAAAAGACATTCCAGTATTTTAATAAGCAGGATGTCAATGTCAAAGTCATTTCTGGAGATAACCCAGTAACAGTCTCTGAAGTGGCAAAACAGGCAGGTATTCCGCATAGTGATCAATATATTAATGCCAAAACATTAACCAGTGAACAGGATGTGTTTGAAGCTGTTCGTAAATATACAGTCTTTGGTCGTGTCACGCCAGAACAGAAACAGATGATCGTTCGAGCATTGAAAAAGCAGGGACATACAGTTGCCATGACTGGTGATGGGGTCAATGATATTCTTGCCATGAAAGATGCAGACTGTTCGATTGCGATGGCCGCCGGCAGTGATGCAGCTGTCCAGGCAGCACAGATGGTCCTGTTAGATTCTGACTTCTCACATATGCCATCTGTTGTCACGTCAGGACGCAATGTCGTGAATAATATTGAACGTTCCGCAACCTTGTTCTTAGTTAAGAACATTTTCTCGTTCATTTTAGCAATCTTTACGATCTACAATTTCTTGACATATCCATTGTCACCGGCGCAGATCTCTTTGATCAGTTTCTTTACGATCGGCGCTCCAGCGTTCTTGTTAGCCTTAGAACCTAATAATGAACGTATCCAGGGAAACTTTATTGGCCGTGTCTTGTTTAAGTCTTTACCGGCCGCCATTACTGACTTTGCCATCGTGGCTTCTATGGTCGTCTTTGCCCAGGTCTTTGGTGTTTCGACAAAAGATGTTTCCGTTGCTTCGACATTCTTAATGTCTATTATCGGTTTTATGATCCTTTATATGATCTCAAGACCAATGAATCCATTTAAGATTTGCATCATCGTTGGTGATATTATTGGGTTACTTGTCGCAGTCTACTTTATGCATGGGGTCTTTGACATTACTTATGTATCGACAAAATGTCTGATGTTATTTGCGGTCTTTGCTTTAGCAAGTGCTCCGGTTCTGATTATCTTGAATAAGATCTTCGATTTCTTTGCCAGCGTGAAGAATGCCATTGTGAATAAGTTTAAACGTAAAAATTAAATGTATGTTAAGGATAGGAAAAGATTTTTTCCTATC
>ONFH01000055.1 GCA_900317015.1 uncultured Erysipelotrichaceae bacterium
ACGAGCCATTCTAATTCATCATAAGGTCTTAATGAATCCGTATTGGCAGTCTCCTGGCCTAGCTTTGCCGCATACCCTTTCCAGTAATGGGTAAATGGCACGATCACATGGATATTGGCCGCATATTTCTTCAGTGCTAAGTTTGCTAAACGAAGCGCACGGCTATATTCTTCCATAAAGACATTCAAATTCGAACAGTTATAGAAATAATGGGTCGAATCGATCTCATTGGAGATGACATAGTTAGAAATATAGCCGATCGTATCATTGCGAGAATAACGATTTCCTAAAAACTCCATCATCGCAATAAAATAATCACGGCCAAGATCATTGCTCGTATTGAAGCCAAGGGTTGCCTGACTCTTTGGCGAATCATACTTTAGGGCTGCTGGATAATAATTTTCACTTTCCTTCCAGGCTACTAGGATGGCGATCACATTGACTTTACGTTTGGCACATTGTGAGGTGACGGCATCGATCTCACTCACATAGTCTTTATTAAAGTAATATGTCTTCCCATTGACAGTCATCGGTAAAGACATATCAGGAATGACTGCGACATTCCCATTGGCATCCTCATTTGGATACACGAGTCTAGCTAAGTCGATATTGATCGTCACCGACTGGACTTTGGCATCATCGACGATTGTCATATCACTTGGGGATTCATTAAAGAGTCCCTTGATCGAGGTCTGCTTATAGCCAATGCTTTTCTTTTGACTGGCGATCGTCGTCGCATAAACGGGACCTTTGATGATCTTTCCGTTTTGAATGAGATAGTATTTATCATAGAGATGATCGACGTTATTTTCATAACGTGCACGATAGATCGTCTTGACGTCACCACATGTATACGTACCGACCTTTGTGGCCGTCTTCTCAACATTTGTACTGATGCCTCTTAAAGGATCTGTGGAATAGTAATCATTAGAAGCATAGGCATAAAGATCCGCATCACCACTTTTTCCAAGATCCTGCAGGAAGATCGTGATCTGTTCACCCGAAACAGAAACGTTCATCTGATGATCCTTTTTTCTTTGTTTTGAGCTGCATCCTGTCAATCCTAAGATTAAGACAAGGATCATGCAAAAAAGTTGTTTCATGAAATTCTCCTTCACGTCGACATTATAAGCACACATACTTAAGTACGCTTATAACATATACTGCATTTTATCCTATTTTTAATAAATGTCTATGGCTTTTTATGCGAATCGCTTTCCTTCATTTTAAGATTTCTCGATAAAAATCAGCACGAAAAATGACCCGCGTAAACGGGTCATAGATGATTTGAAAGTGATATTGTATAAATTATGAGTTTGCTTTCGCAGCTTCCTTGTTAGAACGTTCGATTGGATCGATGCCTTTCTTCTTATCAAGATGAGCGAAGAAGGCTGCAATTAGAGTTCCTGAGATGGAATGCCATACACAAGAGACAGCACAGATGATTGCAGACTGTGGTAAAGCAGCGAACTGAGCAGTTGATGTTGCTAAATTTGTAGCTAAGCCGGCATTCTGCATACCAACTTCGATTGAGATCGTACGTCTCTTAGGAGTATTCATACCAGTTAAGATACCAGCTAAGTAACCTAAGCAGTAACCAACAAAGTTATGTAGGAAGACAGCGGCGAAGACAACGATTCCTGAAGCGAAGAACTTAGAACCCTGTGAGCTCATGACACCACCAACAACGCAAGCAAGACCAAGAACGGCAACACCAGGCATTAATTTCTGGAATTCCTGGAAGTTTTTATTTTCACCAAACTTGAAGTTAAGTAAGAATCCTAAAGCAACTGGTAATAAAACAGTTTCAATGATTGAAATAAACATTGGGAAGCCATGGATCTTAACGACAGCACCACCTGCAAGAAGTGAGACCATTAATGGTGTCATCACTGGTGAAAGAATTGTAGAAGCAGTTGTCATCCCTACTGAGAAGGCAACGTCACCACCACATAAGTAAGACATAACGTTACTTGAAACACCACCAGGACAGCAGCCAACAAGAATTAAACCTAAAGCTAAGGCATCTGGTAAATGTAATAACTTACTTAAGAAGTAAGCAGAGAATGGCATGATCAAATACTGAGCAGCAGCACCGATACAGATATCAAATGGACGCTGAGCTAAGATCTTGAAATCCTGTGATGTTAAAGTCAACCCCATTGAGAACATGATAATACCGATAATGAGTGACTGAGTGGTAAACTTATTCGCCACAAAATCAGAAAATAATGAGAAGTTGACCCAGCCCATAAGCTGTGGTACGAAATACGTTACGGCGGCGATTGCTACAACGACCCAGACCGTGTAGTTGCTTAGAAAGCGACTAAATTTTTGTAATGTTTTCATATGTATAATTCCCCCTATTCATTGAATCACTCATTTCCCCCAATGTGTGCCTGATACAAAAAAAGTTCCGATAAGCCTAGGGCTTAAAGGAACGAAATAACCGCGGTACCATCCTTATTCTATGATCTTCATAGCACTCAATTGCGTACAAGCATACACATACGATATAACGGTCGCACCCGGCGTGGCCTACTTACATTCGACCAGCTTCTTAGAGACGATACCCTTTACTTCAGTACATCTGTTTTCACCATCCACAGACTCTCTGCAGTACATCCCATAAAGGACTTGTTTCTCATCATCGAATTTGACTTGAGTTATTCAACGACACCATAATAGTCCCATTCATTTTGAATGTCAACACTTTATTTTCTCTTTTTTGAAAGAATAATTGTATACATTTTGCTTTATACTAAATATTTGGTTGAATTTTTCAATTCATTTTCTTGATTTTCTGTATGATAAAAGGCTGAACACATTTGCTCAGCCTATTTCTTTGACGTCTTTGATTTCTGATCTTTGAAGATATATTCCTTGGATAGAGCAGAAACGATCTTCTTAACGATCTTCTGATTGCCCTGTTTGTTTGGATGCACTTTATCAAAATAATATTCGGAATGCCCCTTGATCACATCATGCAGATTGATCACATGCACATGTGTCTTTTTGGCGATTCCCTTAATAATGCCTGGTAAGGCATTCACATTCTTTTCACTGATCGTTGTCTTACGCCCAACATGACTCAAATCAAGAGCTGGCGGGATCATCATATAAACATCTGGATGTGATGAGATGCCCTTGAACTGTTTGATCAAGGCTGTATATTCCTTAATATAACGATCCTTGTTCCAGTTGATCGGCTTACAGTCATTTGTCCCTAACATCACGATAATGACATCAGGCTTATCACTCATAACTCTTTGAATATAACCGGTTGAACGATAAGGCAAATTGCCTTCATCTTGTAATGTATAGGAAGGCATTCCATAGTTATTGACAGTAACGTTATAGCTAAAAGCACGTTTTAACATCACCGGATACGCATCTGTTGAACGGGTCTGAACCACCCCTGTGCCATAAGTAATACTATCACCTACACAGTCAATCTTAGAGATCTTTCGACTCTTCACGTTAACGATGTAATGGTAGATGATATGTTTATAAATGGCTTGAATACGAACCTTCCCGACCTTTTTTGCGGTCACGATGCCATTCTTATCCACTGTGGCGATCTTCTTATTCTTGCTTTTCCATTTGACCTTATTCGTCTTTTTTACAAAATTGATCTTTTGTTTTTGATGAACAAAAAGGGTATAAGAACGTCCTTTACGATAACTTGAGGCCGTAACTGAGCGTTTCGTCTGGCTTGAGCCAACAAAATATAAACTCATGCTCACTAAAAAAGTACAAACTATAACAATGATCACTTTACGTACATGCATAAAAGCCCTCCTCATGGCCGTAGTCTTTACGCCCTCTTTATTCCTTTTCTAACATTAAACATCAT
>ONFH01000191.1 GCA_900317015.1 uncultured Erysipelotrichaceae bacterium
AGAGGCATAAATGCCTATTATGATAAAATCTTGAATGTTTGAAACAAGAAATGAGAATGGGTAACGAAGAAGGCTCCTAAGTAAATGGCGATATAAGCCATCACAACACATAGTAGAATATGAACGATTGGCAGTAATGATTTTTTCATGATGTATCCCCTAAAAATGTCTTTCGATTTCTTTTTACGGGCAGATTATAAAACAGAAAATTAAGAAATTCAACAGAATTCTTAAAAAATCCTTAAGAATTTTCAGAAAGCGTTTTCAGCTTTCAAAACATGAAAAAATACGACGAATTCGTCACATTTTACATTTCCGATGATCCTTGATACAATGAGGGAGGTGATCAAAATGATAATTTCGCAATATTTTGTAGGTTTTGTGTTATATAGCTTTTTAGGATGGATCTATGAGTGTCTGTACTGCATGTTTAAGACTGGTACATGGGAGAACCGAGGGGTTCTTTTTGGCCCTTATTGTCCGATCTATGGCATTGCGGTCACGATTGCCCAGTTCGTCTTTCATTCCGGCGTTTTACCGACCGATGGGGACACCAATCCCATTGAGATCTTTTTGGTCTGTGCGATCGGTTCTGCCATTATTGAATATATAACGAGCTATGTACTTGAAAGAAAGTATCATGCAAGGTGGTGGGACTATTCCAATATTCCATTGAATCTTAATGGTCGTATCGCTTTACCAATCAGCTGCTGCTTCGGGTTAGCAGGAATCGTTGTCGTCAATTACATCCTGCCTTATTTCATGTCATTAGGACCAAAAGGGGATTCCTGGGTGTATGAACTGGTATCTTTAGGACTGATGGCCGTTGTTGCTACGGACTTTGGCATGACCGTTGCAACGCTGTCAAGCGTGGTCGACAAGATCAATGGCATCTCCGATCAGTTTGGCGATCGTATTCAATGGGCCTATGACCGAGCTGGTGAAAGTAAGGATGAGTTGGCAATGCAGCTTGATAACTATGCCGAATATGTCAAGATGAGAGTTCAGGATACCGCTGAAAATTTAGGCATCAAGGAAATCAAGATCTTACATCGTATGCGCTATACTCGTGATGAAGTCTCTTTTGCGGCTCGTCAGTTAGAAAAACTTGCAAAACGTAAACGTGAAAGAAAGGATAAGCGCAAATAGCTTATCCTTTTTGACTGTATTTAATGGTATGGGCTTTTTTCGCCAAGTATTCGACGATCGTTAAGGCTGGCACCTGTGAGGTAATATTCATATTGGCATAGTGCTGTTCGGGAATAAAGTAGTTGATCGAAATATCCGCAAGCTTATTGAGCTTGGATGTCGACGTATTGGTGATTGCAATGACTTTGGAATTGGCTACGGACTGATCACTGATAAAGTCAATGATATCATCATGATTCCCGCTGACGGAAAGCACGATCAGACACATGCGATTTTCTAACTTACGCTTGAATTCATGCAGAAAGACATTTTCTAAGTCATCTACGGCAATCGAAAAGCAGACGAGTGAAGAAAATAACTGAGCGGCATAGGCCGCAATCATGCCACTAGCACCTTTACCAATAAAGAGAATAAAGTCACTGGCGAGAATTTCATCAATGGCCTGATCAAGCACTTCTAAATAGGCAGGGGCATTGAACTTATCAAAGAAGGAACTGATCATTTTCACATCCGCTTCCATATTGTCTTCCGGTACTTCCTTAATATAGTTCTTCAGGCGATACTTGAATTCAGAATAGCCATCACAGTCAAACTTCTTACAAAAACGTAAGATCGACGTTGTCGAGACATTCGTTTCAGCAGCTAATTCTCGAATACGCATATAAGGCACCTTTTCTAGATTGGCCACGACATATTTATAAATATGGAGATCAAGATCATCGAGTTCAATATTATGATCAATAAATAACATGAAAAACACCTCTTATCTTAAGTATAGAAAGTCTGAAATGATAAAACAAGGTGTTTTTTTCTATAACAAATAACAACTCGCATAACCTATCACGTAAGCGTCCCAAAGCCTTTTCTTTCCTTTCTCTTTCGCTATAATGAAGGTGCAAGTGAGGAGGAAGAATTATGAAGTTAGTTATTAAAGAAAATTACGATGAAGCCAGCAGATATTGTGCTGAACATATTATCAATTTAGTCAAGGAAAACCCAAATGCTGTGCTTGGTTTAGCCACAGGAACATCACCAGTGGGAACATATAAATATATGATCCAGGATCATGAAAAGAATGGAACGTCTTATAAAAACGTATCCACTTATAACTTAGACGAATATTGTGGCCTAGAAGATGACCATCCACAGAGTTATCATTATTTTATGAAAGCTCATTTATTTGATGCTATTGATATTGATCAGGCCAATACCCATGTGCCAGATGGAACAAAAGATCCAGATGAGGAATGCCAAGATTATACAGCGCTTTTAAGTAAGCATCATCGTAATCTGCAGTTATTAGGCATCGGTTCGAATGGTCATATTGGTTTTAATGAACCGGGCACATCATTTGATTCGCATGTGCATAAAGTCGCTTTAAAAGAATCTACGATCAAGGATAATGCCATCTTATTCTTCAATGGGGATGAAGAAGCTGTTCCCCATTATGCCATTACGATGGGAATTGCGGATATCTTAGATAGTGATGAGATCTTACTGATCGCTTCTGGGAAACGTAAAGCTAAAGCCATCTATGCCTTAGTCAATGGGCCAGTGACAGAAGACATGCCAGCTTCTATTTTACAAACTCGAGACAATGTGACGATCGTCTGTGATCGTGAGGCAGCATCCTTATTGAAATAAACAATGACGCAGGGCAAAACGTCCTGCTTTTTACATTTGAAAATAAATGCTTCATGGACTATGATGATTTTGTCTTAATCGGACAGGTGATGAGAAGCTTTCCAGGACATGAACTCATCATCTTTTTTTGTCGTTTGCCTCCAAACTGAATTTAATCCTTCAATGATCAAACATGTTCATTTTTATCACATTTGAAATAGCTGAATGAGTAAATTCATGAAAGACATTAGGTTCTAGAAGTGAATGACATAACTCATATTAGAAATGTCTAACTGGAATTTCAAAAATCATTTGACGTGATTTCTGGCGACTCAAAAAAGTC
>ONFH01000194.1 GCA_900317015.1 uncultured Erysipelotrichaceae bacterium
AATATTAAACGGAGGAATCAAAGTATGAAGAAATTAGGATTGATTGGTGGAATCGGTCCAGAATCGACGATCGTATATTATCGAGCTATTACTTCAGAAATTCAAAAGCTAACAGGCGAATTTCCAGAATTAGCCATTGAAAGCTTAAGTGTCTATAAGGTTTTAGATTACTGCAAAAATGAAGATTATGATGGATTGGCTGCCTATTTATTAGAAGGCATCAACCATTTGGCCAGTGCGGGAGCTGATGTGGCCTGCTTTACTGGAATCACAGTCCATATCGTCTATGATGAAGTTGCTAAGAAGTCACCTATTCCAATCATTTCGATGTTAGATAGTGCATCTGTTTATGCTCAGATGCATCATTTTAAGAAGGTTGCGTTACTAGGAACTTATGCGACAATGTCAGGAACATTCTTCCAGAACAGCTTTAAGCACTATGGCATCGAAGTTGTGACACCGATTGAAGCAGATATGAATTATATCAATGAGAAGATCTCTACGGAATTAGAGGTTGGCGTCATCAATGAAGAAACAAGAAAACGTTTAGCGACGATCGCAAAGAAATTAGTGAAAGATACCAAGGCAGATGCTGTCGTCTTAGGCTGTACGGAGCTGCCACTCATCTTAAATCAGCGACTTTTATCATGTCCTTGTATGGATGTCATGCAGATCCATATTGCCAAACTGATTCAAATTATACTTGAACGATAAGGAGGAATCCCTCATGCAGGGACCTCCTTTTTTGTAAGTGCTATTTGTTTAAATGGTTACGAAACGTTTGCGTGAGTGTTTGTGCTTCATGAAGATCAGAAACCGGAACATTGAGCGAAGTAAGCACTTGATGATCAATGCACCATTCAAAACAAATGTGAGAAACAATAGAGTGATGATCATAGTCACGTTTTGTGATAAAGCATTCTAGCCTGCTCGCTTCAAATGAGAAGGGCAGGGCCTTCGCTTCGATCTCACTTACATGAAGGAGTCTTTTCACAAGATCGGTGAATTCTTTGGATGTTGAGAGATCAACTTCAAAGCTGTTTCTGTTTTCTTTGGTGACAGGAAAGTGAGACCAATCCACATCGTGGAAAACATCAAAGGAAGCATGTCTCTGACTCTTCAAGTTGAGAAGGGCATGATAGCGATAAAAGAGGTCATCATCACTTAAGTAATTCTCACGAAAGTTCTGATCGATCATCACGTGTCTAAGAAACTGATCATAAAGTGGGGCGTTGAAGTCTTTGATCTCCTGAATCCCATAAGAAGCAGGATCTTCTTTAAATAAGACGGCCGATAACTGAAACTGTTCGTAGACTAAGTCGAGCTCATGATTCTTATGGTTCTTAAGACGGTAAAACAATGTCTCATCTTTGACACCACATAAGAAGGAATCATAATTCCCATCATCTAAGGGATAGATACTAAATAAAGTCCAGTCTGAAGGATCTTTTAAAAACGTATTGATCATAGTGAACACTTCCTTTCTTTTCTCTGATTCCATTGTAGGAACAATGAGAGACAAAGAAAAGAGGGAACAGATCCATTCGTATTTTGAATCCGTATTCCTCCTTCTCGTGACCGATTTTTGAAAAAGCTATTGACAAAAAAGGAAAGCGATAAAGGTAAAAAATAAGCTGTTCTAAGCATATTGTTATGTTTCGAACAAGTGTGATGTGCTACAATACGGCTAGGTGATATTTATGGAACAGATTATTGAAATGATTAAAAAATATAAACAGATTCTTGTCTATCGACATGTCAATCCAGATATGGATGCTTTTGGAACACAGTTTGGTTTGATCTTGTTCTTAAGAGAGAATTTCCCCGATAAAAATATTGTGGCGATGGGAGAATTTACAAGTAAGTTATTACCAATGTATCCCTTTGATCCAAAGACGACAAAATATGAAAAGGAAGAGTCTTTAGGAATCGTCGTTGATACAGCAAATCGTGAACGTGTTGATGGTGATCTTTCTTTATGTAAAGAGATCATCAAGATCGATCATCATTTGATCGTTGATCAGTATGGTGATGTGAATATCGTTGATGATCATGCTTCATCTTGTGCACAGATCGTTGCTAACTTGATTGCCGAAGTCAGAGATGACTATAAGATGCCACAAGAGGCTGCTGAATGTCTTTATATCGGTATCGTTGGTGATTCCAACCGTTTCTTATATCGTAATACCGATGAAAGAACATTTAGAGCAGCTGCTTTCTTAGCAGGAACAAGGATCGATTTAGAAGCCATCTATCAAAAGATGTATATGAAGAAGGAAAAAGACTTGGCAGTGACAAAGTTCATTTTAAACAACTATCATTCGACAAGTCATATTGCTTATTATATTTTAACGGATGAAGACTTAAAGAATTTAGGCATCAGTCGTGAAGAGGGATCCGACTATGTCAATACTTTAGCAAATATTGAAGAGTTTGAGATCTGGGTCGCTATTACGGAAAACCGTAAAGATCACAATGTGCGGGTGTCTTTACGTTCTCGTGAAGTACCAGTCAATACCGTGGCCAATGCCTTTCGTGGCGGTGGTCATGCGCTGGCTAGTGGAGCAACACTTGCTAGCTTTGATGAACTGCCAGACTTACTTGAATCCTTAAAGGATGCCATTAAGTCTTATCATAATCAGGGCTAATTTATAAGATTTTTAAAAAGGCGAAAGTTACTGAGAAGATCAGTGCTTTCGTCTTTTTTTAAACACACAATGTTTGATGCAGACAATTGCCTCTTCAGGGTGCAAATGTATATTTGTTTGTGAAAATAGGGGCGTTTATAGTATAGGTGCATGAGGAAGAACGCAGGTGATCCTTAGATTTCCTGAACGAACTTGCCTCTTCATATTCTTACCATGAGGATCGACCTGTGTAAATTCCTGAGCAAATGAAAGGGAGAGATACAATGAGAATATTATGTATCGGCGATAGTAATACATGGGGATTTAATCCTGAAAATGGCTTATGTCACAAAAATAGATGGACAAGAGTTTTAATGAAACTGTTACTAGAGGATGAGATCATTGAAGAAGGATTAAATGGCAGAACATTCAATTCTGTGGATCCTTTTCATAAGGAACGCTGTGGCATCAATGCCTTACCAGTGCTATTAAAGAGTCAGCAGCCAGTTGGTCTGGTGATCGTCATGTTAGGGACGAATGATTTAAAGAGCATGTTCCATGCCCGTGCAAAGATGATTGCCTCGGGAGCACAGGAATTCATTCATACCATTAAGAACCCTTACTGGTATCGTTATCTCGTCCCTAAAGTCTTAATGATCTCACCCATCGTTTTAGATGATGAGATCGTTGAAAGAGAAGGACCTAGTGGGGATTTTGACGGTGAAAGTCTATTTCAGTCTCATCACTTAGCAGAAGAGTATGAAAAGGTCTGCCAAGCCAATCAGGTCGAATTTATGAATGCAGCGCAATATGCGCATGCTTCAAAGGCCGACTGTATTCATATGGATGAAGAGAATCATCATAAACTCGCTATAGCTATCTGCAATAAGATCCATGAGATCCATGAATAAAATGATAGAGAAGTGACATCATCACTGTGTGAAAACGCAGCGGTGTTTTTGCGTCTTCAAGTTTTACATATTGATCATAAAGCCGTTAACGATCATTCATGATTGAGACGTGAAAGATCCATGTTGACAAAGGGACAGGAAAATGCTTAGAAACACGCTATTGTCTTGAGGTTTGTGGTCAAAAGCGTCGTATTTATGGTATAATGCAAAAATAGGAGGTGTGTCTCTTGAAATCAAAAATTATGATTGTTGATGACGAAGCGGACATTCGAGCATTAGTACGCTTCTATTTAGATAAAGAGGGTTTTCAGTGCATTGAAGCCAGTGGTGGAGAACAAGCCATTGAGATCGTTGAAAACCAGTATATAGATTTAGCGATTGTGGATGTCATGATGCCAGGCATGGATGGTTTCCAGTTAGTGGAAGAAATGCGACAGTATCGTGAAATTCCGGTCATTATGTTAACGGCTAAGTCCCAGTCAAAGGATAAGTTAAGAGGATTTTCCTTAGGTATTGATGATTATGTCACAAAACCATTCGATCCTGAAGAATTGTTAGCACGTATTCGTGTGATCTTAAAACGTTACAGTATCAATTCTTCTAATATCGTACAGATCGGTGATGTCATCTTTGATGGAGATAAATATGAAGTCAGATATAAGGATGAAACGATCCATCTGCCTTTAAAGCAGTTTGAGTTAGCTTTTGAACTGGCAAAAAATCCTAATCAGATTTTTACGCGTGAACAGCTCATTGAAAAGATCTGGGGTATGGATTATGAAGGTTTCGATCGTACCGTCGATGTTCATATTAAACGTATTCGTGAGAACTTAGGTCACTTACCAGGCTTTAAAGTCGTCACTGTTCGTGGTCTTGGTTATAAGTTAGAAGTCGATCCTGAGGTCAGTGGTAAGAAATGACGAAATCAATATATGGAAAGCTCTTCATTGGGTTCGTCTTAACGATCGTGATCTCTTATGTGATCACTGGCTTTTTTGCGGTGCATCAAAGCCACAGTGATACGAAAAGAATTGCGGTCAAGGATCTGCAGCATTCCAGTTCTCATATTGTCGACCTGGTTGAACAGATCGATAGTAGTAAGCGAGATAAGATCTTAAAGAACTATGGGGAAGACTCAGATCTTAGATTTATGATCATCAGTGAGGACTATCATTTTAAAACATCAAATATCTCTCGGGATGTACGCTTTACCGACAAGGAAATTGCTTCTTTAAAAGCCAACGTTGGTAAGTCGATCGTCCATAATGCGGGCACTAAGACTGCCTATGCCAAGTCTTATCAGATCAATAATACTGTGTATGTCGTGACGATCCAGAAGGATTCAAAGACAGTTCAGAAAGTCTATCTGATGTCTTATACATTATCTGGGATCATCTTATTTATTGCTGGATCATTAGTCTTCTTATTCGTCTCTGATTTGATCGTACGACCAATCTCAACGCTTACGAAGGCCACAAATGAATTAAGTAAAGGGAACTATAAAGTCCGTGTTAACTATGCTGGTAATGATGAGATCGCTCAGCTTTATAATTCCTTTAACCAGATGGCTGTGCAGTTAGATAAGCAGGAAGAAACCAGGCAGCAGTTCATCAGTGATGTCTCCCATGAATTCCAGACACCATTAACGGCCATCAGTGGTTTTGCTAATATCTTAAAGACAGAAAACTTACCAGATGATCAGCGTCAGAAGTATGCCGAGATCATCTTGAGCAATGCCAATCGTCTCTCTAAGCTTTCTAAGAATATGCTTCAATTATCATTACTAGAAGGCGAAGATATTCAGCTGGATATGGCACCATTCAATCTGATCATGCAGTTGAATCGTGTCATCGAAACACAGGATTATTCTGCTTTATCAAAAGATATCGAGATCGAATTCATTAAGCCTCGTGGCGACATTATGGTCAACGGGGATGAGGCAAGAATGGAACAGGTCTGGACGAACTTAATTAACAATGCCATCAAGTATACGAATGAACATGGTGTAATTACGGTAGAAGTGAAGAAATCAGGTGGCGATGTCATCGTCTCTGTTTCGGATACCGGTATTGGTATGAGCCAGGAAACAATCTCTCATATCTTTGAACGTTTCTATCGTGATGATAAGTCCCGTGCTATTGAAGGCAATGGCTTAGGCTTATCGATCGTTGCGAGAATCATCGCCTTACATAAGTTTAAGATCGATGTGACATCACAGCTTGATGTCGGTACGACCTTCACAGTAAGAATGCCAATGTATTCAAAACGTCAGCGAGCAAGATTTAATACGAATGGCGGTAAAGAAGAATGAAAGAATTAGAAGAAAGAATTTTAAAAGATGGGCATGTGATCATGCCCGATATCTTAAAAGTGGATAGTTTCCTGAACCATCAGATCGATGTGGCTTTATTTGAAAAGATGGGAGCAGAATTCAAAAAACGCTTTGCCAATAAACAGATCAATAAGATCTTGACGATTGAGTCAAGCGGCATTGGTGTGGCAGTGATGGCAGCTCGTTATTTTGATTATGTACCAGTCGTCTTTGTCAAAAAAGCCAACTCTAAGATCTTAAATGACGGAGTCTATCATACCAAGGTCCACTCCTTTACAAAAGACAATGACTATGATGCACAGGTTTCTAAGAATTACTTAAGTGATCAGGATCATGTGCTCATCATTGATGACTTTTTAGCAAACGGCGCCGCTGCCTCTGGCATGATTGCATTATGTAAGCAGGCCGGGGCGACTGTTGAAGGTGTGGGCATCGTTATTGAAAAAGGATTCCAGCCCGGACGTCAGGTGCTCGAAGCACAGGGCGTACAGGTGGAATCACTGGCAATCATTGACCATTTTGCAAATGGTCAGGTCGTATTTCAATAGAAAGGAAAGACATGTACCTAAAAAGAGTAGAATTACATGGGTTCAAGTCTTTTGCGGATAAAACAGTGATTGAATTCATCCCGGGGGTCAACGGTATCGTTGGCCCAAATGGATGTGGTAAGTCCAATATTACCGATGCCATCCGCTGGGTCTTAGGGGAAAAGAGCGCTAAGGCCATGCGTGGGGATAACATGAGTGATGTCATCTTCTCTGGTTCTGAGGATCGTAAACCACAGAACTTAGCCGAAGTGACATTAGTCTTTGATAATGAGGATCATTATTTACAGGACTATGATCAAAGTGAAGTGGAGATCACCAGACGTCTCTATCGTATTAACAATGAAGCCGAATATTTTATTAATCGACAGCCTTGTCGCTTAAAGGATATTACCGCCATAGCGATGGATACGGGATTAGGGAAAGATTCCCTATCGATCATTTCCCAGAACTCGATCAACTCATTTGTACAATCCAAGCCTGAAGAAAGACGTGGACTGTTTGAAGAAGCGGCTGGTGTCGCGAAATACAAACAGCGTAAGAAAGAGTCTGTCGCAAAGCTTGAACGAACAACGAATAACTTGGATCGTGTCAACGATATTATTGCCGAGCTAGAAAAACAGATCGGTCCTTTAAAAAGACAGAAAGAAAAGGCCGAAAGATACCTCGACTATAAGAAACAGTTAGAGGATGTGGAAGTCTCTGTCTTAGTCAAAGTGATCGAAAATCTGTCGAATGAGCTCAAGGCATTAAGCGATGACATCGATCGTTATGATCAGGAAAAAGTGGCGAATGATGGGGCCATCCTGATCAAAGAAAATCAGAGTGAAGAACTTTCTAAAAAGATGAACAGTCTTGATCATGAGGTCAATGAATTACAAGGTGAATTATTAGTCGCCATGAATAATGTCAATGACCTCAAATCACAGAAAGTGGAACTCGATGCCAATCGTAAAAACCTTCTTGAATCCACAGAAGGGGAAGACCTCGAAAAGAAGGCTGCGTCTTTAAAAGCTGTCCTGCAGGATGCTTTAGTCGAATATAACGACCGTGTCAAACGTTATCATGAAGCTAAAGCGGAAAAGGATGAATTAGCGCAAAAGAGAAGCGATAACCAGAATGAACAGGAATATTTACGAACGGAAATTGAATCCATCAATTTTGAATTACATAAGAATAGAAATACCAAAACGCAGTTAGTCGATGCGATTGAAAACAAATCCGGCTATGCGTATGGTGTCCGTTCTATTTTAAATGCCAAGGGATCCCTCAATGGGATCATCGGTGCTGTTGGCGACTTACTAGAAAGTAAGGAAGGCTACGAAACAGCTCTGCAGACGGCCCTTGGCGGCAGTGTTCAGAACATTGTTACAAGAAATGAAGAAGATGCGAAGAATGCCATCAAGTTCTTACATCGTAACCGTGCTGGTCGTGCGACATTTATGCCAGTCGACCGCATGCAGCCAAGACAGGTCCGTGGGGATCATGCCATGATCGCCCAGGAATCGGAAGGCTATCTTGGTATTATGAGTGAGTTTGTCAAATACGATAAGAAGCTTTCTTCCATCGTTTCAAACTTACTTGGCAATGTGATCGTCGCCGATAACCTCGACCATGCGACTCAGCTCGCTCGTAATGTGGGCAACCGTTATCGTGTCGTCACTTTAGAGGGCGATGTCGTCAACGTCGGTGGGTCATTGACCGGTGGTTCACAAAGCAAGAGAAACAATGCGTTCAATACCAAGAAAGAATTAGAACGTATTGAAAACCTCATTTCCCAGAATGAACAGGAATATAATGCCAAACGTATCAAGTTCAATGACTTGGAAAATGAAGGGCGAGAGTTAGCCCAAATGTTGATGCAAAAACAGATGAGCTTTGCGAAACTCGAACTGATCGTAAGCAATAAAAAGAATGACTTACAGATGGCCAAGAGCGAATATGAAGCAGTCACGCATAAAGCTGCCGATCTTGATGAGATCGCCAGCGGAGAAAGTGATACAGCTTTACTAGAAGCTTTAAATGAAGCCAAAAAACGTCGTGATCAGTTAAAAGAAGAGATCCAGGCCAAACGTACGATCCGTATGGACTATGTCAATGAAAAAGAAGCCATTGATGAAAGCTTAAAACAGATGCGTGCAGATGCTCGACGTTATGAGAGTGCTTTAGTGGAAAAGAAGATCGCTAAAACAAAGCATGAGAGCGAGATTCAGAACTACTTGATGCGTTTAAATGATACGTATCAGATGACATTTGATCATGCCAAAACATTAGCAGATCCAAATGTCGAATTAGATAAATCAGAAACATTAGTTAAGGATCTGCGTATGCGTATTGCTTCACTTGGCAATGTCAATGTCGAAGCCATTGATCAGTACAAGGAAGTCAGTGAACGTTATGAGACATTGACAAAGAATCGTGCCGATCTAGTCAGTGCGCAAGATAGCTTATTAAAAGCCATCGATGACATGGATCATATCATGGTCGATCGTTTCTCATCAACGTTTGAAGCCGTGAATAAAGAATTTAATAATGTCTTTAGGTATTTATTTGGTGGCGGTCATGCAGCGCTGCATTACACTGATCCGGATAATATTTTAGAGACCGGCATTGAGATCGAAGCACAGCCACCAGGCAAGGCTGCCAAGCTGCATTCCTTCTCTGGTGGTGAAAATGCACTGATCGCCTTATCGTGCTTATTTGCGATCATCAGCGTACGACCAATGCCTTTATGTATCCTAGATGAAGTGGAGGCGGCCTTAGATATTGCCAATGTCGAACGCTTTGCCAAATACTTGAAACACTTTAGTGAACGTTCACAATTTATTGTCGTCACTCACCGTGAAGGGACGATGGCGCAGTGTGATCTCTTATATGGGGCCACGATGCAGCAGAAAGGTGTTACAAAATTAGTGAGCGTACAATTACAGGAAGCCGCTTCAATGGCTTCAGCATAGGGAGGAAACTATGGGTTTTTTTAGTAAGATCAAAGAGACTTTCGTCGGAAAGTCAACTAAACAAAATGAAAAATATGTAGCCGGGCTGGATAAATCCTCAACATCATTTTCTGATAAGATCAATTCACTGGCAGCCCGTTATCGTGAAATTAATGATGAATACTTTGATGAATTAGAGAACATCCTGATCATGAGTGATGTTGGTGTCAATATGGTCATGACGATCGTCGATGAAATTAAGAAAGAGGTCCGTTTAAATAACATTAAGGACCCTCATGCCATCAATGATATCATTGTCGATAAGATGTTCGTCATCTATGCCAATGATTCCATCATGTCGACTAAGATCAACTATGCCAAAGAAGGCTTAACAGTCATCTTAATGGTCGGTGTCAATGGGGCTGGAAAGACGACAACGATTGCCAAATTAGCCAACAAGATGTTAAAAGAAGGTCGTACCGTTATGTTAGCAGCGGGGGATACCTTCAGAGCTGGGGCTATTGATCAGTTAGATGTCTGGGCTAAGCGTTTAGGTATTACCTGTGTCAAAGGCAAAGAAGGGTCTGATCCTTCCTCAGTTATTTATGATGGTGTCAAACAGGCCAAAGAGGCTGGTGTGGATGTCCTCATCTGTGATACGGCTGGACGTTTACAGAACAAAGTCGGCTTAATGCGAGAACTCGAAAAGATGAATCGTATTATTAAGAAGTCTGTTCCTGATGGACCACAGGAAACATTATTAGTCATTGATGCCACAACCGGTCAAAATGGTGTTAACCAGGCCGTTGAATTCTCTAAGATCACCGATATCACTGGTATCGTTTTAACAAAGATGGATGGGACCGCTAAAGGCGGGATCGTCTTATCCATTAAGGATATGTTAAACATCCCAGTCAAGTTCATCGGTCTTGGAGAAAAGATGGATGACTTACAGGAATTCGATCTTGAACAGTATATTTATGGCTTATGCCATGACTTAATGGGTGAATAAAGATGGATGAAGATATTCTCAAGAAAAAAGAACATGTGATCCTGCTCATGGATATGTATCGTGACCTTTTAACGGATAAGCAGAATCAGTATTTATCCCTTTATTTTGAAGAAGATCTCTCACTTTCTGAAGTTGCAGATGATTTAGGGGTGTCAAAGAATGCCGTTTATGATAATATAAAGCGTGCAGTGAAATCCTTAGAACGATATGAGGAGAAACTCGGACTGTTAGCTAAACATAAAGAACGTTTAGCACTGATCGATAAGATCGAAAAAGAAGAAAAGAAAGATACCAAAGATATTGATCAATATCTGAAAATGTTAAAAGAAATATAGTAGGGGGTAACTATGGCATTTGAATCACTGTCAGAGAGACTCCAGGGGACTTTAAAAAAGGTTACTGGTCAGTCACAATTAACAGAACAAAATATGGAGGATATGCTAAGAGAGATCCGCTTAGCATTACTCGAAGCCGATGTCAATTATGACGTTGTTAAAGACTTTATCGCAAAAACAAAAGAAAAAGCATTAGGACAGGATGTCCTTGGTTCCTTAAAGCCTGGTCAGGTCGTTGTCAAGATCGTCCATGACGAATTGGTTGAATTATTAGGAACAGATGTTGCAACCGTTGATTACTCAAAGAAACCAACGATCATCATGATGGTTGGTTTACAGGGTTCCGGGAAAACAACGACGACTGGTAAGATCGCCAATCGTATCAAAACAAAGAATGGCAAGAAGCCATTATTAGTTGCAGCCGATATCTATCGTCCAGCCGCTATTGAACAGTTAAAGACCATTGGTGAACAGATCAACGTCCCAGTCTTTGAAGAAGGCACAGAAGTACGTGCAGAAACGATCGTTCAGGATGCGTTAGCTTATGCAAAAGAAAATCATAACGATGTTATCTTTATCGATACAGCCGGTCGTTTACAGATCGACCAGCCACTCATGGACGAGTTAAAACGATTAAAGTTGATCGCTCATCCAGATGAAATCTTATTAGTCGTCGATTCTTTAGCTGGTCAGGAAATTGCCAATGTCGCAAAATCATTCAATGAACAGTTAGGGATCACTGGTGCTGTCTTAACGAAGTTAGATGGTGACGCCCGTGGCGGTGGTGCAATCTCTATTCGTTATTTAACACATGTCCCAATTAAATATATTGGTACTGGTGAAAAATTAGATGCGATCGATTTATTCTATCCTGATCGTATGGCTGAACGTATCTTAGGTATGGGGGACGTTGTTTCCTTAGTCGAAAAGGTACAGGATGTTTATGATGAAAAAGAATCTGAAAAAGCTTTAAACAAGATGAAAGCAGGGACTTTCGGTCTTGATGATATGCTTGTTCAGATGAAACAGATCAGAAAGATGGGTCCACTTAGTGGTATTTTAAAGATGATCCCAGGTATGCCAAAGATTCCTAAGTTCAATGACGAAGATGCCAATGAACGATTAAAAGCCACGGAATCTATGATTCTTTCCATGACATTAGAAGAACGTAAGCATCCAGAAATCATCAACCCTAGACGTCGAGAAAGAATTGCCAAAGGGTCTGGTAAGACTGTCAATGAAGTCAATCAGTTATTAAAGCAGTTTGAACAGTCTAAGAAGATGATGAAGCAGTTCTCTAACATCGATCCAACAACTGGTATGCCAACACAGAAGCCACAAAGAAGTAACTTCAATCCTAATGGCGGACCACATAAAAAGGTTAGACATAAAAAGAAGAAGAGAAGATAAGATGAAGCAGGAGCCATCCTGCTTTTTCGTGCTTTTAAGAAAGGAATGCTCTATTTATGGTAAAATAAAAATAAGAAAAGAGAGATAAAATGGAAAAGAGAACACTGATTATTGATCATGAGAAGATCAATGTGAATGAGATAGAAGCTGTTGAATTGATGCGTGATGAGCATGGGTTCACAATGACTTTCAATGTAGCCAAAGACTTAGCAGATGATAGAAAGAATGAAAAAGTTGTAACGAAGGTGACATGTGATTATGATGAAAAGACGATTAGTGCTACCGCTAAAGAGCACCTGGATATTTATATGGATTTTTGTGCAAAAAGTATGATCTCTATCATGAGCTCAAACATGTTCGAGTCTCATAAACGAAGCGTTGATTACACGCCAGTGCTTGATTATATGAGAAAGACAGCAGAAAGAGCCCCTTATATGAGTATTCCTGATATCATTCGTACACTCCCAGATCTTACAAAATTATGTGTTGACAATGCAGAGTTAGAAAAACCAAAACGTAAGCAAAAAAGAGAGCTTAGCATTTTATTATTTGATGATGGCCTGGTCAACTTAAATCTTATGGACCATGAGCAAATAACTGCAATTGACCATTGTATTGTTCTGGCATTCTTTGATCGAGATGAATGCTGTGTGCTGGAAAAGACATATGAATTTGATCAGGATGTCCCACAAGAAGCTTTAAAATACGCATGTGAAGCAGTGACGGCTTGTATCAATTCCTATAAAGATGATGCAAAATACAATAAGGATGCCCTTAAGATGGATGATGTCATGGAGACGGTGAGGTCTTTAATAGATACATCAAAAGATGATCTTAATAAGCTTAAGAGCTCATTCATTGATACATTTGACCTTGAATTATTTGATGAATAATTTTCATAAGATTATATGCAAATAAAAGTGATCGTTTTTTTTTACCAATATTGGTTATTTTCAAACGATCACTTTTATTACATGCTAGAAACAAATTGAAAGACTACTTCGAGATGAGATGAACGAATAGAACTTTTAGGTTTTAATCATGTTTGCATTCTAAGCCTATATGATCTTGAAAATCATTATAGGTTCTTTCCTTTTAACAATTACAATCCTTTTAGCTCTGCGTATTTTAAAAGCATGATCGTTTTGACCATGCTTCGCTATTTAAGCTTTCTTGACGTTGCTATATTTACCGAAATAATATTTGTTACCAATCTTCTTATAGCATCTTACACGTACATAATATTTCTTCCTTCTGTTTAATTTTTTCATCGTTACAGTTGTTTTTGGTGTACGAATGATTTTAGCACCTTTAAAGTTCTTCTTTGTAGAATAAGCATATTCGTAACCAGTTAAACCTTTAATAAACTTGATCTTAGCCGTCATAGATTTCTTATTTCTAGCACGTTTCACTTTCTTTAAAACAGCTTTTGGAATTGAAATCTTTTTCTTATTTGAAGTTGTTGTGCTAGCTGGTTTAGTCGTTGTTGTAGGCTTAGGTGTCTGCTTTTGTGGATCTGGAGTAAAGGAAGTTGTAAATGTATAACTTGAACCAGGAGTACTACGATAAGAAGTTAACTCTGCGCAGATATATAATTTTCCTGCATTTAGCTTCTTGTTATTGATGTTATAGATTTGTCTGCCATTTTCTTCATAAAAGACGATATCAGATGACGGAAAACCTCCTGCTTCGGAATCAGAGCGGAAGGTATAACTAAATGTTCCTGTTGATGGAATATTGATCATATACCAATCCTTTCTATCAAATTCATAAACATTTCCGACAATCGTACTATTTGGATCAATGACGTGCGCTGTGGCTTTATCATCATCTGTATTATCGCTTTGGTCAATTGGATAGGTTACACCAATTGGCGTTGCAGAGACTTTAAAATTATAAGTTGTAGATTGTCTTTCTCCAAGACTGAATTTGTAGACGATATAATAGTCACCAGCATTTACATAATTTGTATACGTTGTATTACTAATACCGTCAGTAAATTGTTTTTGGTTGGCATTCATTAAACGTGGATAAGCGTTAAGATCGTTGCTTGTAGAAATATCAATTTTTGATGGTGTATCAAGATGAAAACGATAAGCTCTAGGTGATATTTGTGCCTCATCTTCTCCTCTTGAAACAGTAAATGCATGGACTTCATCATATGTCAGTGTTTCTGCTTGTTGGTAGACGCTACTTTCAAACGTTTCTGCATGAACGCTCATGGTTGGAGCGACAGTACCAAAGATGCAGGAGGCAGTGATCACTCCTGCTAATAATTTCTTCATTAATTTTATTCAAAACCCTTCTTTCTATATTTCTATGTCATATATTCATGTGAAGAATGGAATTTATAACAGGATTTTATCAAAAAATGGTACAGCTTGAGCTGTACACCAAGGAAGTTCAAATGATCTTTCTATTTTTTACAATAGAAAATATAGGATTCATAAGGACGAAGATCAATGTCTTCAGTGATTTCTGTATCGTTATGATTTGAAAGCAGGATCGAATAGTCACCGTTCAAGTCAATGTGAGCCTTGGCTTTAGCTTTATAGAAGTTGTTGATGACGAGTCATGCTTCATCATCCTTCAGTCATGGAACGAATTTTCCGCTTTATAAGTCTTACGTAACTGAATGCGCTTCTGATATTGATAGAAGAGGGAATCCTGATCTCTTTAGGCCTTCTTCCTATTGATATCTCTATAGGTAAAAGTGATGGTCAAGAAGTCGATGTCATTGATATTATCAATGCATTTGGCACAATGACTCCTGGATCGTTATGAATCTAATAGGAAAGTTCATTCATGTAGTTGAGATGTAATGATCGCCAAAACCCTAATGATCCTGATCTTCATATGTTATTTCTTGGTAAAGAGGGACGCTTCTTTATAAAAGAACAACTCCTTTCGATCAGTCTGTTCATGATGAAGTCCTAAAATAGGCAAGTGAGGTGATTTTAAGTCAAGAATAACATATTCCTGTTTAATTTTGTCATCATAATCATACAATTCTGTACACGTGATAGGATGCATCTTGAAAAAGCATAAAAAGATGAGGAGGTATTTTATGGTTAAACACATAATCATTCAGTTGATGGTGGCAGTCGTAATGATCTATGGATTGGTATCCATCGTAAATAAGAATCTAAGGAAGACAAGAGGCTATGTTTATACGGCTTCTGAGGTATTGTCCTATAAAAAGTCGGTTGACTATACCAAAATAAAATTTAAGCGTACAGATCCTAAAAAGCTTAAAGCATTGAAGAAGGACTCTGATGAGGGTACAAGTGAGGATTATATGATCAGTTTGAGTGATGATCAGCCTTCTTCTAAAGATGTGAAGGAAAGTACAGATTATTCGATCATGATGGCTAAAGACGATTATGATGATCTGTCAGAAACGTATTTAAAAAACATAAAGGGGAAAAGATTACTCATGATATTTCACTCTATGATTCTCTTGTAGATGGGGCTGGGGGAAGTAAAGAAAAAGTGAGAAAGGATTTTGAAAAGGAAGCCATTCGTGAACTTAAGAGAACACCATCATTGTATGCTCTCTTTGCTCGTAATCATTATTCTATTTCAAAGAAAGATTATCTCAAGGTAGCAGAATCGGTTGATGGAAAGCTCTTTAAGGTCCCTTATAATAAGTTATCATCAAGAGAAAAGGAATATCTTTATGATTGGGCACCCGAGATTGCACTTGATCAATTTGCTAAGAATCCTGAGTTTCGTAAGGCTTCGTTTCTTGATCTGTTTCAATAAGTAAGAAATCAAGACTTTTGAGGTGACTGCTTCTAGATTGTCTGAAAAAAAGTGGCGAGAAAATGATGTGCTATAATAGCTGCATGAAAAGGAGAGATGTCGATGGGTAAAAGATATTTCATGTTTAATGATCAAAAGGTTGATGTTGATGATATTGGTGCAATTCAAATCATTTATGATGAACACGGAATGAGTGTTGTTATTGATCTGGTAGGAAAAATTGCAAGAGATCAGAAGGGAATGATCAAGACAAAATTTATTGATGATGTGGATGAGGATTGCCTGATTTATGGAAATAGGGACATGTATTTATATTATATGCGTACTTTTGCTTACACTTTGACTTATGAAATTGCACGCTGCACTGTCGATGAGCGGGGAGACTGTGAAATCGTGGATTTCCGTCCTTTGCTTAAGGATATCAGTCAGTGGTCTATGTGTGTTCCTTTTATGACTGACTCTGAAGCCAGTCAAAACATTCGTGAAGCTGTGAGTCAGGATTTTTACGGGACGTATTTAAAAAGTCAAGATCTTACCAAGAAATCACATGCTAATTTCGATCGACGTATCATTCATTTATATGATTGTGTCATTTGTTTCAATCATCTTTCAGATATTCGAATCGCAATGGATGATGAATATCTTGCCCTTTCATTTCTTGGTTGTAATGGAAGCTTCTTGATTCAACGTTACTATCCACTTTGTGAATATGCGGATGCTGTCAATCAATACGCTTGTGAAGTCGTTGCTCGTTATGTAAAAATATTTCAATATGATCCCAGCTTTCCTAATAGTGCATTACTGCTAGGTGATGTGATCGATAATTTGCAAACGATCGTGTTCGATGTAGAGGATGATCAAGCGACCAAAGCATTGATTGATGAAGAATTTGGCTTATGTTCTAGTGAATCGTTTATCCTTTCAGAAAGTGTAGATCATTGTAAATAAGAACTCTTATTTGATGCGTGATCGATCAATAAGCAGAAACAGCCATAGCATGATTTCATGCTGTGGCGGTTTGCGATATAATCGCTTTAAGAAATGGAGAGAAAAAATGGAAAAGACATTTATGATTGATCATCAGAAGATCAATGCAGAAGATGTAGGCGGTTTTGATGTCACACATGATGATCATACATTTACGATGACGATTTATTTAGTCGGAGAGTCCGCAAAACATGCACAGGATGGAAAGATCATTATGGACGTCACATGTGATTATGACGAAAAGAACATCACTCCTGAATCTAAAAAGAATGCTATGCTCTATTTAGCATTTTGTGAAAATGATCTGTATACGGAACTGATGACATTTATTGCAGATTCTGATATAAAGAGCGTAAATTATACGCCGGTACTTGATTATATGCGTAAAATGGCTAGTCAGGTACTAAATCTTAAGAAGGATGAGCGTATGGATGTGACCATGAATTTCACGCGATTAGCGATCAAGAATACCGTACGTGGAAATCATGATCATAAAAGCGATGTGAGAGCCTTATTATTTCAGGATGCGATGGTCTACTTGAGCCGTGTTGATCACTTTTCCACTGATGTGATCGATCATAAGATCATCTTCACGTTTTATGATCATGACGACCGCATTGTGTTAAGTAAGACATATGTACTAGATCAAAATGTTTCATCAGAAGCTTTACAATATGCTTGTAAGACAATGGATCAAACTCTAAAAACTTATAAGACTCATAAAAAATTTAAAAATACATATTTTGATGTGAGAGGAGTCATGAATCAGATGCAATCTTTGATCAATACATCAAAGGGAAATTTCCAAAAGCTGGAGACATCTTTCAATCACGAATTTGTAGCTGATCATTTGAATCAGTATATGACTTTAATCGAGGCTACTTTATAAAGAATCAATGGCTTTCATCAGATCACATTGAATCATTGAAATGCAGAGACTTATGTTTAATTAAAAAGTGATCGTTTGTTTTCACCACAATTGGTGATTTTCAAACGATCACTTTTCCCAACAATTTAATTGTTTCTTTTATAAAAGATCTTCTCGAAAAGATGCAGTTAGATGAGGATGACTTTAGTTTTTCTTTATCAAAAGTTTCCTTTGATATAAATGATGAAAATACATGGACAAGGACAAAGACATCTGTTGCAAAAATGTTTTATCAATTCATAAGTTTACTGGTTAAGAATTCTCAAATCGATGTAAAGGAAATAGAATTATTGAAAACAAAAGAATATACGAAGAATCTATTTAATGATTGTGGTTATCCAGCTTTGGCGAATCATAGAGAAGATAATAGAGGGAATTCTAAAAAGATAAGATATAGATCTAAACCGATAAATTATAATGGAGTTGATTTATATGTCAGCATAGAGTTCTTTGATTCAGATAGACAGGCAGTTGTTGAATGGTATAAAAACCATTTATCATAGGACGATTACCCCATTTTTAGAAGACCTTCATCATTTAGGTATACATAGGGCAATATAAAACAGGGCTTGTAATGGGAAAGAGGTTATAAATGAATCAAAGAATCCTTATTATTGATGATCAAGAAATCAATGCTTATGATTTTGGACTATACATGTGCTCCGTGATGAACATGTCATGACTTATTAATCTTTGATTTTGTAGGAAAGTCTGCAAGAACTCTTTAGGATAGTATGATTATGATGAAAATCAAATAGATCATTAACGTAAGATGTACATTGAAAGCTACTTTTTGTCTATGCAATGTCTTTACCTGTGAATATTGAGTCATGTATTGACGATGATACCATTGGTTCTCTTAACATAGATTTCCATCCTTATTTTGATGATATGGGAAAGACGTCTTGTTGAAGAGGAATTGGTATGGTGAGTAAAATGAAATCCTAAGATGTAAGACAAGACATACTTCTTTATTGAGGTAGTATTAAGGTTTCTCTGATATGATTATGAGTTATGAGGAGAGGATATCATGAAGAAATTACTCGCATTGACTGTTTCTATGAGCATACTTACTAGTATGGCGACAAGTGTTCATGGAAAAGTATTAATTGAAAATAAAGCAGAATATGATCAAGCTAGTACTAATGTAGAAACATTAAAAACAGCCTATCAAGAAAAAGTCGCTAAGGTCAGTGAATTACAGAAAGACTATGATGCCGCAAATAAGAAATATCAATCAGGGGCTTATGGCTTCTTTAAAGCGATGAAGTCTACATCCGCTACAAAGATCTTAAATTCTAAAACATATAAGAACTATATTAAACAAGGTGATGAGGCAGATGCCATCTCTATTACCAATATGAGAAGTGCCATTGCCTTATTAAAAGAATGTAATACCTTAAGAAAGAATCAGGGCTTTAAAGCTTTAAAGATTTCTGATGACTTAATGGCAAAGTCATTAGCTTATGCAGATTATAGTGATGCGAATAGTCAACGTCCTAGTGATTCCACATTAAATGTGAATATTGAATTCTCAAGTAATGAGGATCCTTATACACAATGGTATACCAATGGAAAAGCTAAGTTTGATGCTTTAGTGAAAAAGAAATATCCAAAACTAAAGAGTCAGGATCCTAATGTCTTATCCGCATTACATTCTAATCTGATCACCAGTGATACCGTGTATTACTTAAATACTGTGGATTCATCAGTTAAGTATACAGGTCTTGCTAAAACAAATAGAGATACCAAAGGCTGGCATACATATATTCAAGTCTTTACAGCTAAGAAACAAACAAATTCTTTTACCGCTACCCAGTACTCTGATCGTTTTGAAAACTATGTCAAACCATTAGAAGATACAATCAATGCTTATAACACAGCGGTTAAAGAACGTGATGATGCCTTTGATGCTTATAACAATGCCGAAGATCAAATGACTGATTTATCTAAAGCAAAGATTGCAGTCGCTAAAGATCATATGACTTATACTGGAAAAACTCTTCATAATAAAGTCACAGTGACTTTATATGGTAAGCTTGTCGATCCAGCGAATTATGAAATTACGGAGAAGGACAATAAGAAGATTGGTACATCAACGATCACTGTTAAAGGCATCAATGAATACAATGGTGAAAAGAAGATCACTTATCAAATCGTTCCTAAGAAGACGTCTTTAGTTTCCGTGAAATCTTTATCTAAGAAACAGGCCACTGTTTCTTGGAAAGCTCAGAAGAAACAGACAACTGGCTATATGATTCAATATAGTACGAACAAGTCTATGAAGAAGGCGAAAACCAAGAAAGTCACTTCTAATAAGACAACATTAGTGACATTAAAGAAACTGAAATCAAAGAAGACTTACTATATTAAGGTAGCAACTTATAAGAAAGTAGGGAAGAAGAACTATATTTCTAACTATAGTAAGGCAAAGAAAGTGAAAGTGAAATAATGATGTAAGCAAGGGTGCAAGAGCCCTTGCTTTTATATAGATCAAAAAAGCTGGATCAATAAGTAGATCCAGCGTAATAAGGTGAATGTTTTCAATGGATGAATGTCATGTATTATTGTTCAAGTGCTTTTAAGCCATATTTATCCGTTAATGTCTTATAGTCTTTTGAAGCTAAGAACTTCTTTAATGCTTTATTCATTAATTTAAGCATCTTCGTATTCCCTTGTTTTGTAACAATGTAGTTCTTTTCATCAAGTAGTGATTTCTTTACGACATCGAAGCCCTGAGCTTTAGCATATTTATTGGCAACAGCTAAGTCACAGATGACGGCATCAAACTGTTTTGCTTTTAATGCAGGGAAGTTTTCCTGAGCATTAGAAACTGAAGATACCTTGGCACCCTTAACAGCCTTAGCAGCTTTTTCACCAGTAGAGCCTGACTGAGCTGCTAGCTTTTTGCCTTCAAGATCTTTTAATGTTGTAATACCAGAACCTTTATTTACAACAGCTACCTGAGCCGTTGCAGTATAAGGAATAGACCAACCGACTTTTCTCTTCTTATTGTAACTGAAACCAGAGATGCCGACATCAGCCTGTCCTGCTTGTAGCTGGATGATGATATTATCAAAAGACATCTTATGGTATTTGAATTTATAAGTTGTAGTAGATGTATTAAGGTAAGATGGGAAGAGCTTGATCATATCTGCATCAAACCCAACGATTTCTCCTTTCTTATTGAGTGATTCATAAGGTGCATAGTCAGGCGCAATAGCGACTGCAATCGTCTCTGTTTTTTTTGCAGCTTTAGTAGATGAACTTGAACCTGAGCTGCCACATCCAGCCATTGCGACTGCTAATGCAC
>ONFH01000254.1 GCA_900317015.1 uncultured Erysipelotrichaceae bacterium
GCACCATTCTCGATGGTGTTTTTAAATTTTCTCATATTTTTAGCGAAAACGGTCATTCTGGTTCTCGATAGTATTTTTATAAAACATTGGCTTTCAAATGATAATACTATCGTGAACAGCAATTTTTCTGATATACTATCTGATAATACCATCGAAAACAATAACTTTATTATATTTCTATTATTAGCTGTAGAACAACTCTGTCTGATTAACAAAATTAGCAAACAGCTTTAAGTATTCTTTATTGAGACTATTTAAAGGATTGTTCCTAAGAGCTCATCTATGATCATCAAATGATCAATTATCTACAGATACAACAATTTGATTGTTCTGAGAGCGTATTCGATTAGATAATCTTCAATATTTGCTGGATGATCAATAATTCAGTAATTCATCTTTTAACAATGTCTTATCTTAGAGACGTTGAATGATTAGTTATACGATCCAGAGATATTTCGATTGCTCTGATAGCGTCTGATGATTAAGTATCATTCAGTGAGCTCTACATTAAGATGATTCCTTAGCTAATGGTTTTTGTTCGAAAACATATCGCTATTCAGCGATATATATAACCTTATTAAATAATGAATCGAATGATTAATTATCCATGCTATAAGATTTTCGATTGCTTCTGATAGCGTCTGATGCCGCATGATCATTACTTATGAACATTACTTTAAACTCATTATTAATACGACGATCATCTTGACTTATACCAATAATTAATGAATCGGATAAACTTGATTAAAGGAATCGAATGATTCGTTATTCATCTTTTAATTTTTTCGATTGCTCTCACAACATCTAAGGCAATAAGATCATTATAATTGGGCAATGCTTTACGTAGATTGTTGGATGACTTTTTTCTGTCTTAATACATATCGCTATTCTACGATATGTATAATTCGCTATTCATCACTTAAGATTCTTGATTGCTCTTACGATAAAAAATCACTATGAGTTATACTAATGAATGGTGACTGAATAAACTAAGTATTTATCTTCTACGTATTATTCAATCTCATCACGTGGCGTTTATTGATAATGACACAATTCTACCAGGTTGCCATCTGGATCACGAAGATAAATACTTGTCATCTTCCCCATCGCACCATGCCGTATAACTGGACCTTCCTCGATCGGGTACCCTTTGTTTTCAATCTCTTGTTTTACAGACTCGATGTTCTCTTCAACAACAAGACATAAATCAAGGCTTCCATATGTCGGATGTGTGGTTGCCGGAAGGAACTCTGCTTTTCTAGTATGAATGTTGAACTTCTGATTGTTGCGATCTCCAAAATAAATCGCATATCGGCCATTATTCTGATCACACTTCATGTATAGAATATCCACATAAAAATGTAAGCAAGCATCAATATCCTTTGTTGTAATTACCAGATGATCTAGATTCATAATTTTCATAAAATTTCACTCTCCAAGTACGTGAAATGAATTCTGAATGAGTTGTAATGAGATCGCCATAATAGAATCACTTTCTGTAATATATTGTAATATCATCAGCAGATCATTTCATTGAAAAGGGATGCTACTTATATTTTTTGCTTTGAGACATTGAATCAAACAAAGACTATTTATTTTATTATTTATGTTCTATTTGTGTATGGCATAACATGTACTTTTTATAATGCTTTAAACTCTGTATGCACCACAAAGAGTTTATCTCGCTTTGAACGAATGTATAACTTTGTGATCGGATTATAATGAACCCCAGCAACTGGATATCCTTCAAGATAGCTTTTTTGGGTTACATTGATGAGCTTATCAGACCATTTTGGAAGTTCTGTTTTCGCATCATTAAGGAAAAAGCTAATCTTTGTTTCATTGTTGGTACTATTAACTTGTCCCTGCCCTTGCTTGATTTCTTTATCACTGATGGTATCAAAGACAAAGACAGCACCGGGAAAACGATCGGCCATTGTTGTTACGAGATTTTTGACATCTTGTTTAGAAAAATAATGAAGAACTCCAGCAGCATAGAAGATACCACCTTTATGAGGATCATAAGGAATATGATCAAACCATTCATAATTGGTGAGATCACAGGCAATGTTCTGTTCATTGATGCCAGGCATAATATACTCTTGTCGACAGGCAATCACATCTGGTAAATCAAGGTTAATCCATGTGTTGTCATTGTTTTTCATTTGTCTTCGTAAACATGAAAGGCCACTCCCCATTTCCACGACGACTGCTTCTTTATGTTTTTCTAAATACCATTCAATTTCTTTAGAAAAATCATATTGTCTAATGGCACCTGCAAGACAGGCACACTCCATATGATAGAAAATGGTTGGTGGTGTGGTTTCTCCCATTTTCTTTAAGATCCGTATCGCATCATAATCAGGGAGGATCTGTGGCAGTTTTTTAACGGCTAGTGCACGACACCATAGTGGAATACAGAGTGTTCTTTCAACACTGTCTTTCTTGAGATCTTCATTCATAGTTGTTCCTCTCTATCTATTATTTTGTTCATAAATCAAATATTCATCAATGATTAGTCTAAACTAACTTTAATTTCATTATACCGAGAAATTGTCGTTGTTACAATTTTGATAGAGAATTCTGTAAAATTTTTGGAACGTATTGTTATAAAAAAAGAATCTTCTCAAAATGATTGAAAAGATTCTGATTGATTTATCTATGACCCTTATCTTCATAAAGCATAGCATCTGCCTTTGACTGAATTTCTTTGATACGCATTGAAGGGTCACTGCATTTTGCATAGCCAATGGAGACTGTAAGACTAAATGGGAATTTATTCTTCTTCACAATTTCTGCTAAGTGATCATTTAAACTTTGTTTTACTATTTCGGGATCATGATTTTTTAAATCGACTAAAATAAATTCATCGCCACCAAAACGTCCGATCACGACACCATCTGAGGCAACTTTCTTAAGTGAATCTGCGACCGCAATTAGGGCCTGATCACCAACAATATGACCAAAGCGGTCGTTGATATGCTTGAACTTATTTACATCGATTAAATAGATGATTAAAGGATGTTCTTCGGAAATATTCCCCCACTCTCTTTCGAGATATTCATCAACACGATAACGGTTGTTAATACTAGTCAGTGCATCGGTATAGATATGCGCATTCTGCATCTCTATTAAAATTTTAA
>ONFH01000031.1 GCA_900317015.1 uncultured Erysipelotrichaceae bacterium
ATCAACCCATAAGTTCGTGCCTTCACTTGGCATATAGAAGCCCATATTCTTATTTTCCTGAGAGATATAAGCCGCATCACCTGAATAAACAAGACCTAAGGCTTTACGTCCCTGCGCCATATTATCGATAATTTCATCCGTAACGATCTCTGGCTTCATTGTTTTGACGATCTTCGTGAGCCACTGATAAGCACGATTGAGCTGACGCTGATCACTGGTATTCATCGAATAGCCTAACGCTTTTAACGCCTGCATGAAAGAATCACGTTCAGAATCATAAAGGTAAAGATCACCTTTGTATTTCTTCTGTAAGAAGATATTCCAGCCATACTTCTTTAAATCTGATAGAGACACTTTACGTTTATCATAAGTGATCCCAACTGAGCCCCAGAAATAAGGCATTGAATAGACATTGCCTGGATCATAAGCTAGATTTAAGATATCTGGATTCATCGTCTTCATCGTTTTCTTGATTTTAGAATAATCGAGCTTCTTTAACATATCTTCACTGATCAAGCGCTGGATCATATAATCACTTGGGATCAAGATATCATACTTTTCGCCATTGGCTACTTTGATATACATCTGTTCATTGGAATCAAAGTTATCGATGACAACAGTCGCACCGGTCTGATCTTCAAATTCAGAGACCACATCATCATTGATATATTCCCCTGGCATATACACATGAAGCGTTTGTCCAGCATATGGCTGTGAACCAGAGCCACGTAAACCAAAGATCGAACCAACGGCTAAGCAGACGACCACAGCCGTAATGAGGACATAAGGCCAAGCCTTCTTCTGCTTCAATTCAGCTTCCGGATCATTGGTACGACGTTTTTCTCTGATCATTGGAATAACATTAACAAAGATCAGGACGATCGTAATTAAGAGAACGACTAATGTCGAAATGGCATTCACGCTTGGGTTGACACGCTTACTCATCGTATAGACCATGATGGATAAGTTCTTGACGCCATGACCACTGACGAAGTAAGAGATAATAAAGTCATCAAAACTCATCGTAAAGGCGATCAAAGCCCCAGCGACGATGCCTGGCATGATCTGTGGCACGATGACCTTACGAATGGCATAACCTGGTGTCGCCCCTAGGTCCATCGCTGCATCGGCTAAGTTTGGATCGAGCGCACGCACACGAGGCATGACAGAAAGCATAACATAAGGAATACAGAAGGCAATATGCGCTAATAATAAAGTGATATAACCTTTTGGAATATTAAATGTAATAAACAATAACATCAAGCCAATGGCCGTGACGATATCAGGGTTCATTAATGGGAAATCATCCATTAAGTTGACAAACGCACGTAGCTTTTTGCCTGACTGTGATAAGCCAATAGAGGTGATCGTCCCGACGATCGTCGAGATCAGAGTTGCTAAAACGGCAATAATAATGGTCGTATAAAGTGAGCTCATCATCGAATGGTTCTTCAGCATTGAAGAATACCAGCGTAGGGAGAAACCAGTAAAATGGGTCAATGACTTAGAGGAGTTGAATGAGAAGACGATCATAAAGACGATCGGCATATAAAAGAAGATCATAATGAGGACCATTAAGGTCGTGCCAAAATATCTCTTTTCCTTTTTCTTCATCCTACATCTCCTCCTTTCCACTCTTACGATCTGCCTTGCGGACAAGATACATAGAAAGCATCATGATGACGGCCATGATCATTGAAATGGCAGAACCGAAGTTCCATTCCCCAACGGTAATGAACTGGTTCTCAATGACATTCCCAATTAAGAAGTACTGGCCACCGCCTAGTAACTTTGGAATGAAGAATGAGCTGACCGCTGGCAAGAAGACTAACGTGATGCCTGAAACCACACCAGAGATGGATAATGGTAAAACGATACGTAAGAAACTTTCTCGTTTATTTGCGCCTAAGTCAGCAGCTGCTTCAAGTAATGACTTGTCCATCTTCGCTAAGGATGTATGGATCTGTAAGATCATAAATGGTAAGAAGTTATACACCATCCCAATCAAAACGGCTGTTTCTGAATAAAGGATGCTCACATGCTTAAAGCCTAACAGCTTTAAGAAACCAACGATGACCCCATCATTAGATAACAAGCCGATCCAGGCATAGGTACGCACTAACATATTGATCCACATTGGAAGTGTGATCAGTAAGACTAACTTCTGCCCCGTCTTTGGTTTGGAATTGGCCATAAAATAAGCAATGGGATAGCCAAGCAGTAAACAGATGACGGTCGTCTTTAAGGCAATGCCTAAAGAACGCACGAGAATTAACAAGAAATCAGGATCCGTAAAGAAACGGACATAGTTATGAAATGTCAGTTTAAAGGGGAGGATTGTATTGCCCTGCTTCATCAATGAATATAAGAAGATCAGCAGCATCGGCAGCAATAACATCAAACTCGCCCAGATCACATAGGGAATAACTAACTGTCTAAACTTTTTCATCTAAAATCCCATCTTTTCCATAACATGGATCATATCTGGTTCAAAGGTCAGGCCGACTTCCTTTCCTTCTTCACAGAATCTTGTCGTATGGATCTTAAATTCACGACCAGCCGTCGAGAATGTGACACGATAGACACCTTCTCGGATCTTGTCCTGATCAAAGTGATAATCGACATAGAGTTCAACTGGTTCATCTTCATTATCCAGATGCCATGCCTGGGCATTGGCCCAGACCATCAAGTCCGTATCCAAAGCCATGGATTCCTGAATTTCATCTGTTGTCTTAAAGAAGTTGAAGGCCGAAATCGCTTCGTTGGCTTTCTTATTTTCCACAACATGCTGATCAATGACCCATATCTTACGCGTGATGGATAACCCATTTCCCGTCTTGAAGGTCACAGAGTATTCACCGACTTCCTGCTTGAGATCTGTTTCAATATCCTTAATGGATAACTGTTCATCCGTCTTAGGATCCCAGGCCTGTGCATCGGCACGGGCAATGATCTCAGTTTCATCAATGCCTTCCATATCTTCTAAGTCTAGATAGAAGTCATTGGCAGAAATACATTCATCTTCCCCACGAACAACGTTAGCATCTTTATCGCGTACGTGCATATTGACCGTAACCGTTGTCCCTGGTGTTGTTTCCACCATGATTTCATAATGAACGCCTTTAAATAAGACGGATTCGACAGTCCCATTTAATAAACCTCTTCCTTTAGGAACGATTTCAATATCTTCTGGACGAATGACAACATCGACTCTTTCATTCTTCTTAAAGCCCACATCGACACAGTCAAAGACTTCATCATCAAAGCGCACTTTCTTATCTTCTAGCATCACCCCAGGAATAATATTCGATTCGCCAATGAAGTTTGCGACATAACGATTGACTGGTTCATTGTAAATATCTTCTGGGGTACCGACCTGCTGGATCTCACCATCTTTTAAGATGACGATCTTATCAGACATCGTTAACGCTTCTTCCTGATCATGGGTAACGAAGATGAAGGTGATACCGACTTCCTGCTGGATGCGTTTTAATTCATACTGCATTTCTTTTCTTAAACGTGCATCTAAGGCACTTAATGGTTCATCAAGTAATAGAACTTTTGGTTCATTGACTAAGGCACGAGCAATCGCAACACGCTGCTGCTGACCACCTGACATCAGGGTGATATCTTTTTTCTCATACCCTTCTAGACCGATCAATTTGAGCATCTTCATGACTTTCTGATCGATAACGTCTTTCGCTTCTTTCTTAATTTTTAAACCAAAAGCAATATTGTCATAAACATTCATATGAGGGAATAAAGCATACTTCTGAAAGACCGTATTGAGTTCACGTTTATAGGGAGGCAGATCTTTAATATCTTTCCCATTTAATAAGACCTGACCTTCCGTTGCTTCAATGAATCCTCCTAGGATTCTTAACAATGTGGTTTTCCCACAGCCGGAAGGACCAAGCAAAGTTACAAATTCATTTTCATAGATATCCAGGTCAATGCCCTTTAAGACGACCTGGTCACCAAAACTTTTCACGATATGCTTAAACTGAATAATTTTTCTTTTCTCTTCCATAAACATTGAGCCCTTTCTTAGAACATTGGTGGATTGGTGATCCAAAGTATTTTGGCGTCGGTAGAATTAGGATTGTAGAGGTAGTGAGATTTATTTCCTGACATATAAAAAACATCTTTAGATTTGATCTTATATTTCTTCGTACTTGTCACAAGTTCGATGGCTCCCTTTAAAACATAACCGAACTCCTGACCATCATAGCTTTCTAATACGGATGTCTTACATTTTGGATGTAAAGTGAGAATGATCGGTTCCATACTATTCTTCTGAGCATTAGGAACGATCCATTCAATACTTTCATTTTCTCTTTCATCATAAAAGAAGTCTTCCTTGGTAAAGATGACCTGTTCTTCTGGTTCTTTAGAAAAGAATTCATATAAATTCGTTCCTAAAGCTTCTAGGATATTCTCTAGTGTTGAGATATTCGGACTTGTCAGGTCCCTTTCTAACTGTGATAAAAATCCCTTTGTCACTTCACAGCGACTTGCCAATTCACTTAAGGTCAGATCATTACGTAATCTTAATTCTTTTAACTTTTGTCCAATCTCCATTCTGCCACTCCTTTTTGTTTACTTAATTAAACTTTTCGTTTAATTTATTAAACACCTAGTATTATACGCGCTCTTGTTTCTTTTACAATAAAATTCGTCTCATATTTTTATATTTAACCTATTCTTAAGAAAGTCACCCAAATAAAAAGATGATCACAGTAATCATCAACATTAAGGTTATGAAAAATAAGGATATTCTTCCTTATCATAGACAAATTGATCATAGGCATTAATCCTATGCAAAAGGGAATGAAGCTATGACACTTCATTCCCATGATATGATTTCACATTACCGCATTGTTATTCAATGCTTTGCAGGATTTCTAGTATATTATTATCGTCCTGCATCTTTTGTCATGATCTATGCTCATTAAATCCTAATAACTAAAAAGCATAGCTTTACGTGATTGAATATACTTCTTACCAAAGTATTCCGGTAATGGATAAACAGTTAAAACAAGTCTTGATTCAAAATCAATAATAAAGCAATATCCATTATAAGCAACAGCTTCATGATAGATCTCAGGAAATGATTTACTTTCTAAGAACCGAATATCACAGGCCTTTTTACAATCTTTCGCACGATAGCCACGCCAGTAAGCTAAGTTCGCAACGCGTTCTGCTTTCTTTGCACATAAGTTCATTCTTTCCTTACTTCTCTTTAAATAGTGATCCGTCACTTTTACTTTTTCTACCTCCATAAACATAAACACCTTCCTTTTTCCTTTATGTAACCCTTTACATTTATTATTTTAGAAGAGAAGGTCTTTCTTCTCCATATTAAGAAATGCGGATTTGTTTCTGTTTTATGGTCATTATTACGGATCAAATCTCATAAGAACGATTATGATCAAGCATTTAGATATCCCCATAATAAAAGGTCTAGAATTTCTAGACCTTAAGCTAAGACTTCAATTAATTTTGCACCGCTCTGACAAGCTGGGCAAAGGCAATATTTTTCACCTTTCGCTTTGGCAGCCTTCGCAGCTTCTGCCATGTGGGCAGCGCCATCGCCAAGGATCTTTTTCCCCATATCGCTAGAGGCGAAGTCAATGCAGTCATCAATACTGCATACATCTTCTTTGGCTTCCTTTAATAGAGCAGCTTTTAAAGCGTCTTCGTTTGTTTCATTTGCATTAAGATAAGCCTCACATGCTTCCTTTAATTCAGGACAGACCGTCTGTGCATCTCTGAGCTTTTCTACATAAGGTGTTAATTCTTCTTTTGTCATGATTCATACCTCCTAGAAATCATTATACCACCGACAGATGATCAATAAAATGAATCTTCAAATCGATAAGCTTTTACATTTCATTTTCGGATCACGCCAAAAGGTCTGGAATTTCCAGACCTCACTTTCCATTTATTGAAAATCCATGCCCGCTTTCTTGCGATATTCTTCTGGCACCTGATAAACGACAGGTGTTTTTAATAAAGCAATCAAGTCAGCCTGGATCTTTTCCATCGCTTCTGATTCTTTAACGACTGTTTCCTCTTGATTGAGATCAGGAACATCTTCAGGTACAGAACCACGAACGGCTCTTCGTAAAGCGCCTGTGACTGTATAACAGTCATTCTGTTTCATGACATAGTCCTGACTCTTGACATTATAAGGATGATCAATGATCGTAACGATCTCATTGTTCGTTCGTGTTTTGACAATGATATTCATCGCATCACACATCTTAACGACACGTTTTTGACTATCCGATTCATTAAAAGCAAAGCGTTTCTTCGGACTTGGTTCTTCCTTTTTCTTTACGTTCTTAATGCCATGTGGTGTGACATCAAGATTGGATAAAAGGACATCATCCTCATTGACTTCTTCATCGACCACATCATCATAAATATGATTGGTCATCTTTGCTTCTAAGACATCATCAAAGCTATACGCATGACGATTGATGATGACAGAACCTAAACGGAAACTGATATAGACATGATATCCATAATAGCGATAGAGACTTGCTAAAGCCTTGTTATAAGCTTCCTCACGCTGTTTATAATGGATGCCTAATTCATTTTTATAGTTCTGGATCTGGATCCTACGATTCATATCCGTATCCTTACGAACTCTTGTCATGATCCGATCATGATAGAGTGGATCGGTCGCAAAGCGGAATGGCTTCCCATACTTCTTAAGTTTCTTACGATATTGACGATAAGCATGCATGACGCCAAATTTGGTCTTGTGCGTCTTTTTTAATTCCTTTAACTGATATTCTTGATTAAGCATATCAATAATAATGGATTCCTGCTCATCTGGTTCGAGATTCA
>ONFH01000195.1 GCA_900317015.1 uncultured Erysipelotrichaceae bacterium
CGACCGTTGTCGTCTTACGCTACATGGCGTGGCAGAGATACCACTTCCATTGGGCGAAGCACAATGGGAGTGGAGAATTCATAATAATCTCTAGGAGACATGTTATGGAAACGTTAAAATTCAAAACCACACAATTTCAAGATCCAGACAACGAAATACTCTTAGAAATGATCGGTGATCGTCTACATATTGTTTATGGTAAGCTCTTTGATCAGATCGAAGTCGAAAGACTGCTTTCGCCAAAAGAAACACGCCATGAACTTGCACGCTTGGATGATCTGCACATTGAAAACTGGCAGGATCATTACGAGGGACATGATCAAATCGTCGACACGAAGTGGAGTGTTGAACTTGATGGACATTTCTATGAAGGAAATGCAGGCTATCCTAAGAACTGGGAATATTTTTTGCAAGTGATCCATGATCTAGTGCCTGAAGCAGGCTTAGCTGATCCTGATGAAGTCATTTATTTAGAAGTCGTTACGCATAATACAACGATGATCAATAAGCTGACTGTTCATGTACAGGATGCACATATTGATTATACTTGCAAAGAAAATGGTCGCATCATTACCATGTTTGAGATTCGTGATCGCCATCTTGCCAAAGAACTCTTAGAAACAGTGACGGTCCATGATCATCATGTCGTCCTTGGTAAGCTGAACCATCAGAACCATTATGTGGCTGTTGAATTGGCGTCCAAAGAGACCCTTGTTTATGATTACAGCGTCGAGACGATGAATGATCTAAGCAAGGACCTATTACAGCTCGTCCGTAGGTATTATACATCATTACCTTTATTTAAGACTGAGAAAATCTAATTTTTTACATTTGATAACAAGGATGATCTTTCATCCTTTTTCTTTTGCTTGATAAGATCCTCTTTTTCACTTATAGTGAACACGGTGATGAATTTATGAATGATTTTACACGTGGTATGAAACGTGGGATTCCAGTAGCCATCGGCTATTTCCCCGTCGCTTTCTCTTTTGGCGTGTTATGTATTAATGCCGGTCTGCCCGTTGGGATGGCGACCATGATCTCGCTTACGAATTTAACGTCTTCGGGACAGTTTGCCGGTGTTTCTTTAATTGAAGCTTCGGCAACTTATTTTGAAATCTCGCTCACATTATTAATGATCAATGCCCGCTATTTTCTGATGTCTTTATCTTTATCACAAAAGATCGATCAGAAGATGTCGATCCTCAAACGTTTATTGATCAGTATGGGCATTACGGATGAGATCTTTGCTTTAGCCTCTTTAGAAGAGGGGACCTTAAGCTTTCCGTTTATGTGTGGTTTGATCTTTTTACCTTATTTAGGCTGGGGGCTTGGGACATTAGCTGGGGAACTCATTATGGGGTTATTACCAGTGGCATTACAGGGCGCTATGGGCATTGCTTTGTATGCGATGTTTTTAGCTCTGATCATTCCAGCTTCTAAGAAGTCAAAACAGGTTGCCATCGTAGTTATTCTTTCCGTCTTCTTACATTGTCTATTAAATGTGCAGATCTTCTCATTTATTAGTACGGGTGCGAAGCTGATCATTGCAATCATCTTTGGCAGTATGATCGGTGCCTATTTGTTCCCGGTGAAGGAGGATCTTGAATGAAAAGTTATTATGTGATCGCCGTGATCTGTATGGCTATCTTTACGTATATTCCTCGTTTTATCCCATTGACCTTTTATCGTAAAAAGATCAAATCGAGATATATACGTTCGATCTTATACTATCTGCCTTATGCCGCACTTGGGGCTTTAACATTTCCAGGGGTCTTTTCAGCAACGCCACATTTAGTGGAAAGTCTTGCCGGTGTGCTGACAGCGGTGCTTTTGGCTTATAAAGGAAAGGGACTTGTCGTTTGTGCCGTCTCTTCCATCGTTGTTTGTTATATCGTTAACTTTCTTTTAACGATTGCGTAATGAAAGTCGTTGTTCTAACGGCTTTTTTCTTTTATACTGTGGGAAGGTGAAACTATGGAAGAAATTGTATTATTTATCAATGATTTAGAAAATACCGCAACATTAGAAAAAGATCTTGATATGATCACGCTTGATCCAAGTAAACAAGAATTATGTATTGATTATGCCTGGGTCGGACCGAATGGCATCGGTGACAGCAGTCATGAGACATTTCCTCTAGAGGATCTTAGAATCAAGACGATCTATGAGACATTAAATCATCTATTTGATCACCTCGTCACGATGGAGGACCTTTTATTGAATGATTCCCTGATTGCTTTTTATAATGAACATGATGATCAGGACCTTTTAGAGGATGTCAATCACAGCTTTTTAGTCATGCTCAATACAAATTGGTTTACAAGGGAAACTGAGGACGATACGATCGATCTCGCCATCTTATGTCAGAGCTATGGTCGTTTTTTGGAAGCTTATGACTTCCCAAAGTGTATTGATGCCTATATGCGAGAAAAGGATCTATTAGAAGATGTTGCTAGTGAGAATCCGACTGATGAAAATAAACATAATGCGATCGTCGGTTATGAAGATATCATTCGTACCTTTGAATATTTAGGGGATGATTTTGCGAAAGATACGTTAGATCTTTATTTAAGTCTTTATCAGGCGCGACTTGATTATGCGCCCGATTACGATTATGCCTTAGGCCATATCTGCGAGAAGATTGGATTACTCATCGATCAGGTCGGAACAGATCTTGATGTCGATGAGATCGATAAGGAAGTCGAACAGATCAAACTATCGATCGTTTATCATAAGAAGGAATGTGAGATCTTCAAATCCTTATATGAACTCAATCATGATGACGAAGATGCCTATAATTACGGCATTGCCTTGCGTCAATTAGGTCTGCGTTATAAAGAATTAGGTGATGTCAGCTCTTTACAGATTGCTTTTGATTATTTCCAAAAGGCTTATGAGATCTTTGAAGAACTTTATCAAAAACGTGATGACTGTCGTGATACGTATATCATTGCCCTGGAACATTTAGGGGATATTTATTATTTAATGGAACAGTATGATGAAGCAAAGGATGCCTATGAGAGAGTGTATGCTTTCGAAAAAGAAGACATGGAGAAATCTTTAGATGATCTGTTCTCGATGGC
>ONFH01000129.1 GCA_900317015.1 uncultured Erysipelotrichaceae bacterium
AACTTGTAATAAGACCCTAAGGATTTGGCTTCAAAGATACGCAACACATCGATCTCCCCATAATCGTCAAAGTCTTTCAAGGATGGAATATGTCCTAGTTTATGCTTTAGATTAAAGTAGCTTTCCTTGATCAGCGTCAGATCACTCAGTCTTGCATGATCGATCGATGTATAGATCTTTTTACGAGAGATCTCATCAAAGTGGATCGTTGAAGCCCCAGGAATGACACGACTGCCTTCAGCGACATAACGACGCATATTATCCTTGTTATAAGAACGGTCCCCACTTAAGGCCACCGGAATCATAAAGTTATGTTCATAATTGCCAATAAAGTCTAAGATTACAACGTATTCTTTGGCAAAGGCTTTACGTAAGCCACGCCCTAACTGTTGAATAAAGACGATAGGAGACTGTGTTGGTCTTAACATGATGACCTGATTGATTTCAGGCACATCGACCCCTTCACTAAAGACATCAACACTTAAAATATAATCAAGACTATTCTCATCATTACGATCCGTCGCTAGACGTTCAATGGCTTTGGCACGTGCCTCTGGAGAATCTTTGCCACTGACGACTAATGTACGCCAGCCTCTTTCATTGAACTTTTTAGATAATTCTTCAGCTTCATCAATACGTGAGGTAAAGATCAGTCCTTTCACACGTTCCCCACTATAGCCATAATAGCTGGCTTTCTCCATAATATGGTTGACACGTTCATCACTGGTCAATTCTCTAAAATAAGACATATTGAGTTCACGTGAGCTTTGATCTTGAACGACACTTAAGTCAGTAATGCCAAAGTAATGGAAAGGACAAAGTAAGTCTTCCTCCATCGCATCCTGTAAGCGGATCTCGCAGGCAATGTTATGATCAAAAATCGCATAAATATCTTCATTCTCATCACGACGATCAGGCGTTGCACTCATACCTAAGTAAAACTTTGGCGTAAAATAATCCATGATCTTTGTATAACTGTTGGCACTTGAATGATGGGATTCATCGATGACGATTCCTTCAAATTCATCTTTTGCAAAGGACTTAAGAATCTCATCTTTACGTAAGGTCTGAACAGTCGCAAATAATAAGTCCACATGGGTCATCCGCTCAGATCCCGACAACAGGCCGTACGAATAAGAGGAACCAAAGATTTTTTGATAGGAACGCATGGCTTGTTTCGCAATGCTTTCACGATGAACCACAAAAAGGATCCTATGAAAGCCTAAGGCCTTCATGCCAAAGGCACTTGCATACGTCTTCCCTGTCCCCGTCGCACTAATAAGTAAGGCTCGCTTTTCATGATGGGCATAGAGATCTTTTAGGTTACGAATCAATGCATTCTGCATGTCATTAGGCTTGAAGAGTGAAGCGGGATGTTCTCGTTCTTCCTGATCAAGCAAAGCAATCCGCTTCTTGACTTTCTCTTTCAAATATTCCTTTTCATAATCTTCGATGAAATCATCCACATTCACACAGGCGGGATCATTCCATAAGTTGTAGAAGTCTTTCTTCACATCTTTGATATAAGCCCCCTGACTTGTCGAGATCAGTTTCGTATTCCATTCCTTGTTTTTCGTTAAAGCGGTTAAGGTCATATTTGAAGAGCCGATGATCATCTTATAGAGATCACCACTTTTAAAGATATAGCCTTTGGTATGAAAGCCAAGATCTTCACCATAGGTCTGGAAGATCTTTAGGGTGATATTTTTCAAGGATGCGAGCTTTCGTAAGGCTTTAGGATCGGTAAACATCAGATAATCCGTTGTTAAGATCTTGCCAGGTATTCCCTTTTCTTCTAATTCTTTCAAGATCGAAAGCAATGGTGTCAGCCCACCTAAGGTGATAAAGGCCACGGACATGTAAAAGGCCTCACAGTGTGTGAGTTCATATTCAATGCTTGATAAAACTTTTCGTCCTTCTTTATGATCATTGATCACAAACTCCGCTCTTTGATTCACTTTAGAAGGAATATTTTCATCAATAAAAGAAGCTGCTAAACCGGCTTCTAATCCCTTTTGATCCATCTGCCCACCTGCTTTCTTAAGATATACTTATTTTACTTCAGGCAGCAGCGGCTGTGAAGATCTAGCTGCGATTTTCATAAATTAATGTATGCTTTTTCTAAAAAGAAAAGACCAGGATTACGCATCCTGATCCTTATTTTGATCATCTTCTGTAGACTCGTCGGTTGGTTTTGCCTCTTCTTCAGCCTTTGGCTCTTCTTTTTCAGCCTCTTCTTCAGTTTTCACTTCTGCTTCATTGACTTCGACGTCGATGACATCATCAACAGAAGCCTTCTCTTCTTTCTTCTGTGAGTCTTTTAATTTTTTAGAGGCATTTAATAAGGTTTCACCAGCAGCTTTCGAAAGATCACCAGCGGCGTTGAAGGCAGCCCCTTTGGCCTTATCAAAGTTTTCTTTATTAAAGCCCATATCTTTGGCTTTATTGGTGAACTTTGTGAAAGTGTCTTTGGCTTTCTTTTTATCTTCGTCATCGATTTTTGATGAGACATAATCAGCGGCCGAAGCGGCAGCTTTGGTCACCTGATCACCAAAATCATTGAAGGCTTTCTTCGCTTTTTCTTTATTTTCATCCGTCACTTTACTATTCACGTAATCAGTGACATCACTGGCACCTTGTTTTGTTAAGTCTTTGACATCTTTAAATGTTTGATTTAATTTTTCTTTAAATTTAGGATTCATAGGAACTCTCTCCTTTCATGCTTCTTATTCTACGCATGAAATATGTCATGAATATGTCATAAAAGAAAAGACTCTTTAAAAAGAGCCTCTAAGAAAGAAGAATGAATATGATTCAATTCTTAATATGTGATGCCTGCCAAAACATCACTCCATGTCAATGCCATTATATAAGTATTGTGATAACCATTTAAGAGTAAGCCGTGCTCTTAGAACAATACAAAAGAGGATTATTGGAAGCATTGACGAGAAAGTCTCATCACTTTCTTCATGGAAATATCTAAAACCAAACGTTTTGCCACACGCTCAAAAGCTTCAGATACCATTAGTTATTATAACAAATAATTCATAAATGTAAACGCTTCACTCGAAAATTCATTTTTCATTTTCTAAAAATCAAGATCATAAATTTCGTATTATACAAGCTACTTTTTAGGAATGACTGAAAAAGCCCACCGTAGTGAGCTTAAGTGATTACATGAAATTACTTTTCGTATTTTTAAACCAGTAATCCTTACGAACCTGATTTTTTGAAGTCGTGACTTCTTTCCAGCCGGTCTTCTTGCCAGACTTGAAGCAAAGTGAGATCTTGCCCTTTGCAACATACGCTTTGACGAGCTTCACAGTCTTATTTTTCTTGACCTTAAAGGTCTTCTTAGAAGTACGGGTCTTATTGAGTGTCAATGTCTTACAGGTAATGAAATGACGTTTCGTATTACCGGTAAAAGACGTTGTCGTATGATCACGAACAAGCTTGCCTTTCTTATAGGTATAAGTCACATTCAGTCCGACATAGCCGACTTCGATTGGCTGAATGATGCTCTTGACTTTAAAGCTGTTCTTCTTGACATTATAGACTGAACCATCATAGACCGTAAAAGCATTCTTAGTCAGCTCATCCTCAAGTAATGAAGTCACCTTTTTAAATGATTTTGTATCACTATGATACTGATAAAGATCATCGAGATATACTTCATCATGATCATCATCAGATAAGACCTGCAGATACTCTTTACCCTTGGCCATCTTCACGAAACATAGATTAAAGCCGTCATTACTTTTGAGTTCTGAATTATCGATCAAAGTACGTTCTTCATCATTAATCGTCGCCGTTAAGGATGTATAGTAGCCGTTATTATAAGTGGCTTTAAATGTGACAGTCTCCCTCTGTCCATCACCATCAAGATCACGTTCAACTGTCTTTGTCACATCTTTGATCCCATCCCCTGTGAGATCCTCACTGCCGACATTTGTTAAATAAGTAATGGATGAGGCTGCATGAACATTGACGGCGCTTGACATGACCATCAGTGTACATAATCCAAGTCTTAACACGTTTTCCTTTCGCATATATAAATCACCTTCCTGTTTCCTCATGTATATCTTTATTGTAACACTCAAATACTCAAAAGATAAAAGAAACAGCAGGTTATAAAAAAAACACCTGTCGTGTGACAAGTGTTTTCATATTCACAATTATTTTGCAGCGTTCATCTGAGCAGCAACTTCAGCAGCGAAATCTTCTTCTTTCTTTTCGATACCTTCGCCGACTTTGAATCTTACCATAGCGCCAACTGTGCCTTTACCTAAGAACTGAGCAACAGTCTGATCTGGGTTCTTAACGAATTCCTGATCTACTAAGCAGATTTCCTTGAAGTTCTTCTTTAGACGACCAGCGATGATCTTTTCTAGGATGTTAGCTGGTTTTGGTTTCTTAGCCTTAGCATTTTCTTCTTCAGCCTGAGTCTTTAAGACTGTTAATTCTCTTTCACGTACATCAGCTGGGATATCTTCTTCAGTGATGTATTTAGGAGCCTGTGCAGCAACGTGCATAGCAACGTCTTTAGCCTGTTCTTCAGTTGCACCTGCAACCTTAACTAAAGCTGTAACAGTACCACCCATATGAGAGTAAGCGCCGAATACTTCGTCATCGTTCTTTTCAACGACAGCAATTCTTCTTAATGTTAACTTTTCACCGATCTTACCGATCTTTTCTTTGATATAAGTTTCTAAGTCTTCACCGTTAACATCTAACTTTAATGCAGCTTCTACATCTGCAGGTTTGTTTTCACAAACTAAGTTAGCGATTGTTTTTACTAATTCTTGGAATTCTGCGTTCTTTGCAACGAAGTCAGTTTCTGAGTTGACTTCAACAACAGCAGCAGTATTACCTTCGATATGGAATGCAGTTAAACCTTCAGCAGCAATTCTGCCTTCCTTCTTAGCAGCCTTAGCGATGCCTTTTTCTCTTAACCAGTCGAAAGCAGCTTCAAGATCACCGTTTGTAGCATCTAATGCTTTCTTACAGTCCATCATGCCGGCGCCAGTCTTATCACGTAATTCTTTTACTAATTTAGCACTTACAGCCATTTTTTATTTTCCTCCATTTAATAATTATAATTAAATAAGGAAGCTTAACGCTTCCTTATAAAGAACAATATTACTTATTGTTATTAGATGCGTTATTATTGTAGTTATTGTTTCTTGGGTTTCTGTTTCTACGGCCGTTCTTATATCTAGGACCTCTAGATTTGTTTTCTTCTACAGAAGCAACAGCATCATTCATAGTAACTTCTTTTTCTTCTTCATCTTTTACATAAGCAACAGTTGTTGGTTCACCCTTTGCTTCACAGATCGCATCAGCCATAGCTGCAGTGATTAACTTAACAGCACGGATTGCATCATCATTTGCAGGGATCACATAGTCAACTTCATCAGGATCACAGTTTGTATCAACGATACCGAATACTGGAATATTTAAGATTCTTGCTTCTGCAACAGCGTTATGTTCAACCTTTGGATCAACGACGAATAAAGCATCAGGTAATTTCTTCATATCCTTGATACCGCCTAAGTTTCTTTCTAACTTAGCCTTTTCCTTCATCATGATCGTAGCTTCTTTCTTAGTATATAATTCTAAAGAGCCGTCTTCTTCCATCTTTTCTAATTCAAGTAATTTCTTAATTCTCTTAGTGATTGTCTTGAAGTTAGTTAAAGTACCACCTAACCAACGAGAATTAACATAGTAAGAACCAGAACGTTCAGCTTCAGCCTTAACAGCTTCCTGAGCCTGTTTCTTAGTACCTACGAATAAGACCTTACCGCCTTTAGCAGCGATGTCCATCATTGCTTTGTAAGCTTCATCGATCTTTTCGCTTGACTTCTTTAAATCGATAATATAGATACCGTTTCTAGAAGTAAAAATGTAAGGAGCCATCTTTGGGTTCCATCTCTTTGTCTGATGTCCGAAATGAACACCGACTTCTAATAATCTTTTCATTGAAATAACTGGCATTGTTATTTCCTCCTTCTTTCGTTATTTTCCTCCACTGTTTCGAACACTTGACACCCTTTGGGCACTCGTCAAATGAATTCACAGTGTGTGTAATTAAAACACCTGTAGTAATATAGCATAGAAATTTCTTCTCTGCAAGAAAAATGTGAAATTCCTTATAAAGATCTGCCTAAAAATAAAAACTGGGAGCCGCCAGTCCATAAAAAAGATACTCTCCAAACTTCTATTCATGACATTTCCTATCATTAGACTTCATTCTCTTTCGTTTTGATTCTCTGAGTACACTTAGATTAATCATTTTATGAATCGAATCAAAACTTCTTCGTGTTCTAAGCTCTTTGATCTTCTTTAAATCTTTAAATTTGATCTTCTGCTTCACACATTCTTTTTGGCTTTTCCGCGTTTTCTTATAACTATGAACTATGATTTCCTCGCTCTGTTATGCCAGTCATGAATATTTAATTTTTCGAGTATCTCTTTTCTAAAGAAAGATTTCTTCCTCTTTCTGATTACATATTAGCATGTTTTGTTACCGCTTACAAGTTCTATTTAGTAGATTTTATCATGTATATCTGTATCCAAGAATACCATTTCATTCTCCAAGTCTGAAAAGAAACATACCCCCCAATGTTAACAATCTTATTGGCTATGTTTGCGGACTGATTGACAACTTTTGTCCATCATCCAAGGGTGCCAGAATAATAATACAATAACATCATCTTTTAATCCTCTTTTTAGATTTCACCTTAACTTGATTACATCGCACTGCCTTTTTTCCTTTTTGCATACTATACTTCCGTACAAGTGGAAACAGAGTCCTCCGAAGCAGAAAATAAAAAAAAGAGTCCGAAGCACAATGTCATTAAGTTAAGCCAAGGGGCTGACGTTACAGAGAGTTTAGTTGAAAAACTAGGCTCTTTTTTTCTGCCTTCAGAATGT
>ONFH01000196.1 GCA_900317015.1 uncultured Erysipelotrichaceae bacterium
AAAGTCATCGTCTTTGGTTCTGGACCAATCAGAATTGGTCAGGGGATCGAATTCGACTACTGTTCCGTTCATTGTGTATGGGCCTTAAAGAAGGCTGGTTATGAAACAATCATCGTCAATAACAACCCAGAAACAGTATCGACAGACTTTGATATCGCCGATCGTTTATACTTCGAACCATTAACACCAGAAGATGTTCAGAGCATTATCGACTTGGAAAAACCAGATGGTGCGATCGTTCAGTTTGGTGGTCAGACAGCCATCAAGTTATCTCAGGACTTGTTATCAATGGGAGTACCTATCTTAGGAACAAGTGCGGACTCTGTTGATGCGGCGGAAGATAGAGAACGTTTCGATGAAATCTTAGAGAAGTGTCATATTGATCGTCCAAGAGGTAAGACCGTCTTCACTGTTGATGAAGCGTTAAAGGCTGCTGATGAAGTTGGTTATCCAGTTTTAGTACGTCCATCATATGTTCTTGGTGGTGCCGGTATGGAAATTGCCTTAAATGCTGGTGAAATCAAACGTTATATCGGTCATATCACTTCACAGTTTGATATTGAAGATCATCCAATCTTAATTGATAAATACTTAGCTGGTAAGGAATGTGAAGTTGATGCCATCTGTGATGATGAAGGCATCTTAATTCCAGGAATCATGGAACATGTCGAAAGAGCCGGTGTCCATTCAGGTGACTCGATTTCAATCTATCCACCACAGAAGATCAAGCCAGCTATGCAGGAACGCATTGTCGAATATTCTAAACGCTTAGCCAAAGCTTTAAAGGTTAAAGGCTTAATGAATATCCAGTTCATCGTTTATGAAGACGAAGTGTATGTCATCGAAGTCAACCCTCGCTCTTCAAGAACAATTCCTTATATTTCTAAGGTAACAGGTATTCCACTTGTCGATGTTGCGACAAACGTCATCATCGGTAAGTCTATTAAAGAACAGGGTTATGACTATGGTCTAGCTCCTGCTAAAGATACGATTGCGGTGAAGATGCCAGTCTTCTCATTCGAGAAAATCAAGGGTGCCGAAATTTCTTTAGGCCCTGAGATGAAGTCTACAGGTGAAGTCTTAGGGATTTCTAAGGATCCAGAAGAAGCCATCTATAAAGCCTTCATGGGTACCGGTCTAGATCTGCCTAAACGTAAGAACATTATCTGTACAATTAAAGATTCTTCTAAGGAAGAATTCTTACCAATTGCTAAACAGTATTATATGTATGGTTATGACTTGTATGCGACTAGTGGAACATATCAGTTCTTAAAAGATCATGACGTGCCAGTGCATCAGGTCAATCGTATTACGGAAAAGAAGAATACGATCTTTGATCTGATCTTAACGGATACCGTTGATCTGATCATCGATATTCCAACGCGTAATGATAACTTAAAAGATGGTTTCTTGATCCGTCGTTTCGCCGTTGAAGCTGGTATTCCAATCTATACATCATTAGATACTGCTCAGGCCTTGATCAATGCTTTAGAGGCTAAGCAGAAAGGCGAAATGTCATTAGTCGATATTACGACTTTATAAAAGATTTAAAGAGTTCGGAGTAATCTCTGGGCTCTTTTTTTCGTGATATGGTATTAACATGATTTTTAAAAGGTGCTACTATAAGGGGCAAGTAAGAAGGAGGATCGAAATGCTTAAGAAGATCATTTTGACACCATTGTTAATCATCCTGATTCTTGTTGGATATGTTGGTGCTAATGCATTCTCAATCTGGTATTATGGATCGCAGGACTATGCGAAAAAAGCTGATGTGATCATCGTCTTAGGTGCTTCTGTCGCCTATCGGCGGGTCTCTCCGGTCTATCGTGAAAGAATTAATCATGGTATTGATTTATTAAATAAAGGTTATGCTTCAAAGCTTGTCTTAACGGGTGGTAAGATTGCTGGGCAGCAGTATTCTGATGCCTCAGTGGCAAGAGCTTATGCCATCTCGAAAGGTGTGAGTGCTTCTTCCATCTTAATTGAGGAGAAGTCTCGTGAAACAAGTGAAAATCTCAAGTATGCAAAGGCCCTGATGGATGAATATGGTTATAAAACCGCCATCATCGTCTCTGATCCTTTACATATGAAAAGAGCGATGCTCATGGCGAAGGATGAAGGCATCGATGGATACTCTTCACCGACTCCAACAAGCATGTATAAGAGTGCCAAATCGCGTCGTACGTTCCTTGAGAAAGAAGTTTTCAACTATATCGGTTATAAGTTCTATCGTATTTATAAACGTATTGTCTAAGCCTCATATGAGGCTTTTTATTTTGATTATACCAACATCATGAAATTTCTGTTGGAAAGTGTAGATGGATTGAAGATGATATTGAGAGAAATAAGAGAGATATAAGAAATAAATGATTAAAATTGTCAAGAAAAATGATCAAATCATAAAGAAAAAGGGAGATCACACAAAAACGAAAGAATTTTAAAAATTATCCAAAAAAACATATTTAATGTGACAGACTTGTGACCATCATGCTGTATTCTGAAATTAAGAAAGGATATAAGCACTTACAACTTCGATTTAGCAGGAGAAAATAACATATAAAGGGTTAAAATGCCTTTAAACAGGCGATTTTAACCCTTTTCATTTTGCAATTCAAT
>ONFH01000197.1 GCA_900317015.1 uncultured Erysipelotrichaceae bacterium
ATCGCCTCCCCGTTTACAATTATGATTATATGCATTTCTCATCCCGATAAACTTTTCTGCTATTTTTAACCGTTTATTTGTTACAATTTGCATATTTCATGACAATACAATACAAAAGCGCCATAAGACTTTAGATCTTATGACGCATAGAAATGATTAGAGCATAAAAAGAAGAAAGGCAATCAAGCCTCTCTTCTCTACAAATTATGAATCTGCATATTTATTCATTTCAGTATAATAAGGATAACCGTTTGTACATTCATAATCTTCAACATACCAACTTGATCCACTTCCAGTCGTTGGTAACGTATAAGTAGTTCGGAGTCCAGAACTTGTATAAACTTCTACCTTCGCCTTTGATTCCATCAAATAAGAAGCTGAGGAGTTATTTTTTATATAAAGTGAGTAAGTTTCAGCGTCAATAGGATTTTCAATCGTTATCGATTCACATTCAGAACTACCACGAGAATCAACATTTAAGCTTGCAATTGTCATACCGTTATTAGTATACGTTTTTGATGTGTAATCCGCTGCAATAGTTCTGCTCTCAGTTCCTGTCTTCTTATATAAATGTGCATCCAAATCAACACTTGTTTCCCAAGAAAGTACATAACGAATTTGATTTCCTGTCAATTTTTGACTCATAAAGATATTGTTCTTTTCTGCTGTTCCGTTATCACTGACCGTAAAGTTTTCACTCTTTGAAATCATTCGATCATCGGAAGAAACATCACTACGTTCATCTTCAAGCCAGACAGTATAACTTCCTGAAGATAATGATTGAAAACTAAATTTGCCTGAAGTATCTGTAGTATCCGTAGATATGTAATTACTATCTTGATCATGATCAGACCCTCTATAAAGCTTAGCCGTAATTCCGGTCAATACACTTTCTGATACTGCATCGAAAACAGCTCCTTTTACAACTGAATTCGTTGTCGTTGAAATTGCATCGACTGTTTGTGTTGTGCCTGTATTTGTCACTCTAACATCATATGAACCTGTGCCATAAATCGTTGGTACATAACCAGTAGCAGTTGCTGTAATATTCGTATCACTCGTATCACTACTTAATAGATAAAGTGTTGAAATATTATTACAAGTTACATCAATTGGTAAATAAGATTTAAAAGTATCATTATATCCATTCATATTCACTGTCACTGGCATATCATTATTGGATCCTTCTAATATAATTGTTTTATTAGAATCAGTAATTGTAATTTGATCTATCGAACCATGATCTGAAATCGTAAGAGTATTCGCAGAACTTGTTACACTAACTGTGCCGACATGTGAATCACTTGAAACAGTAAGATTCTTGAAATCACTATCACAAGGAACAATGTAATTGTTGCCAAGGCTACTTGGCGTTTTCTCCGTAAAATCAGCACCACTATAAATCGTGATCTGTGAAAATAATCCATAATTAGTAATATCACCTGTAGAATAAACAGATAATAAAGTACCACTATAATCACCTTCAGGAATTGTATAAGATGCAGATCCTTCTAGATAAATCGTATCATAGTTATTCTCTAAAGCATCTTCTAATTCATCTTGAGAATAAACTGAAATCGAGCCACCTGTCACTGTTACATCCAATGTTGCACGGACTGAATCATTAGCATTTGATGTTACCTTAACCGTTGTTTCACCTTTTCCAACCGGACTAATGTACGCATACGAATTATAATCATTCACTGTTACAACATCTTCATCTAAACTCTTCCATTTAAGATTTTTGTTCGTAGCATTAGAAGGATAAACAGTTGCATAAAAATATTTAGATGATTCTCCTTTTGTCATCGAAACATTGTTATCATACGAATATTCGTTACCATCATTATCTTTTATAACAATACTTGTTGGATTGATCGTCGTATCATCATTCGTATCAGATGAATCACTTGATGAACTATAGACCGTCACATTAGTACTAGCAGAAACAGCACTATTAGCTTCTGAAGTTGCTGTAATCGTTGCATTACCTGAACCATGAGCATAAATATATCCATACTGGTTATTACCACTTACACTTACAACAGAAGAATTAGAAGAACTCCACTTAATATTTTTGTTTGATGCATTAGATGGAGTAATCGTTGCAGTAAGTGTTCTACTTCCTCCATTATTAAGTGCGACAGACGTTTCACTCATTAAAATTCCCGTCGGACTGATTGTCGTAGGTGTTGGCATTGGTGTAGGCGTCGGTTTTGAAGGCTGAGTCGAATAGTTATCATCTGCAACCGTGATATTAGCCGTTGCTTTCCTTCCTGAACCATCAGCTGCGATTGCTTCAATACCAACTGAACCTTTATTGACGCCATAGACGATTCCATTATTGACTGTCGCAATCGCATTATTTTTGGATCTCCAGATGATTCCCTTATTAGAAGCATTCACTGGTAAAACAGAAGCCGTTAGACTTTTTGATTGATGTAAAGTCACGACCATACTCCCTTGACTTAATTGAACTTTAGAAACAGGTGTACCAACTGTTACAGCTATGACGATCTTTCTCTTTTTGTTAGATTTCAAAGCAATCGTAACGTTCGCTTTCCCTTTCTTTTTTGCTTTTAGTTTTCCTTTACTTGTGACCGTAACGATCTTTTTATTGGACGAAGACCATTTGACTTTCTTTAAGGTCGTACTTTTAGACATTTTCTTACCATTCATCTTAATTGAAATGGTCTTACTCTTCCCTTTTTTAATTGTCAGCATGTTTGCTGGTAAATTCGTCACATGAAATGGTGCTGCACCATTTGTAGATGTCTGCTTTGTAGGACTCTTAGAAGTCGTTTTCTTCTTTTTAGAACTTTTCTTTTTTGTACTCTTTCCTTTCACTTTGGAAACAGTCTTTGTCTTTGTCGCCTTAGCGGCATAAGTAGGAGCTGGGGCAGATGAAAAAATCATACTTGCACATATGAGTCCAGCGAATAATTTTTTTATTTCTCCAAACATAGTTTCTCTTCCCTTCTTTTCTCACATTGTACAATTTTGCTTCGTTATTATCAATCTCAATGGCAACATTATTTTTCATCTATGATCATGATTTCTTTCCTTGTGACCATATAAAAATAGCTTATTCATGAAAATACAGCAGGTTGCCCTGCTGTATCCTTCATCAATTATTTCTTATAGGTAATCGTGACCTTATAAGTCTTCTTGCCACATTTTAGAGTGACAGTCACTTTTCCTTTTCTTCTGAAAGTCACTTTACCATTCTTAATTCTCGCAATTCTCTTATTAGAGATCTTCCATTTCTTTTTTCCTTTGAGACCATTGGTCTTTAAGCGAACGGTCTTTGTCTTTGTCGTGACTTTAGAGCCTTTGACTTTGACCTTCTTATTTGTCACAACGACAATGCCTTTTCGTTTTGGAAGACTCACAACTTTTTGATTACCACACTTTGTACATGTATAAACTTCTTGACCTGTCTTGCTCGTCGTCGCCTTTCTTGTCACTTTCACATTGTCATAGCTATGTCCTGTCGCTTTGATCGTTTCTGTATAAGCATAACCACAATCACCACAAGTATAAGTTCTCACGCCATCTTGGGTACATGTTGGCTGAGCTGTGATCGTCGCTGTAAAGTTATGATTGGCATAGTCTACATGACTTGCATCACGTTTACAGACACGTTTATGTTGTATCGCATTATACTGTTCCCAATTACCATAATCATGACCTAAAGCAGGAATGGTTGCATAAGAACCAGATAAGACATAAGCTCCACTTTCATCATAGATAGCCTTTTCACCATTTTGTGTACATGTGGCAGCTTTCGATGTTTCATTATTCCACTTCAATAGATCAATTGAAGAAGAAATCGTCGTATACTGACCATTGTCAAAGATGACTTTTGTATCGATTGAACCCGTAGAAGCGGTATGATCATCTGTTCGTGATAATTTCAATTCATGATCATTCCAGTCATCATCAATATTTAAGTCATTGCTTACTGTAGATGATTCTTTCCAGATATAATCGTCAGCTGTTTTATCACTCTTTAAAACATGAATTGAATAGTGATCATAAGTCTTAGAGTCACTTAATGTTTTATAATCGCCATCAGCTTTATTATAATGATCAACCTGGTTGCCTAATGTATCTCTTGAATTTGTAATTTCTTCATTGTTCCAGTACATATAATCAGCTGTAAAATGTGTACCTGTTGCAGTTGGTAAATAAGGAGCCGCACCATAATCATCACGAATATGAAGATTTCCTTCTCCATCATCAGACATCTGATCTGTTGTCAAATTATAATATCCTGTTGATGAAGTGTCATCATCCCAAGTTGTATCGATTTCATACCATTCGCCAGAAAGATATACCATATTCCATGCATGACCTTTATTTTCATTATTAATGTATCCATCTACAACAGTTGACTTAATATGGGCTAGATCACATAAATATTCATAACCTAAAGAATAGCCATCACAGACTGCATCACCATTGACCAATGAGCCATAAGCGGTATGAGCAATATCTAATGGTTCATCATCATCCATATGTTCGACTGCCTCATCGTAATCGACATTTTTAATCAATGTATCATGAATCTCCTTTGCCACTACGGCATCCGGCTGATTGGTATCGATATCATTCTCTTCAAAATAATTTGCGGCAGTTGATCTGAGTTCTTCTTCCTCATCCGTATACATTTTGCAATCGTCCGTATAATAAACAGCTGAGCTTATTGTATCCCCATCATAAGTCATTTCGCTTAATAATACCGGATCATCTGAAGTGTCTGTATTACTATTTGTTGGATCATATAAATTTGTATAAAGTGTTAAGAAATCAGGATTATCCAATCCGACTGCATACTCTGCGTCATAGACAGAATTCTGAGCATAATTTTCTATTTCTTCTTCAGAAGAAAAATCTTCATCACTTACAACTAAAGTAAAAGGTACTTTATATCCCCTTGTTCCCGTCTTGGCCATATTATATAAAGCCATATAAACATTTTTCCCGTTCTGATCTAACTGATCATAGAAATAATGATATCCAGAAGGTGCACTTTTCTTTCTTTTCGACTTGCCATGAGAAACATATGGCGTATGATCGAAAGACAGTTTCATCGGTCTAAGTCGATACTTTAATCCTTCTCTTTGTTTGTTTTTTGCATAGACTGGACTCATTCCCATGACCATTAGCAGGGAAAGTAGGCATGCAATTAATTTCTTCATTCGTCATCCCCCATTTCATAGTCTTTATTATACAGGATTTTGTATGCTTCTTGAGAAAAAACAAACTTTACTCATAATTCTTAACTTCATGTTAGGATGAAGTCCAATTGCACTTTCTGAATTTTCTTCTTGACTCTCCTGATCAGTTTTGATATTATCTAGTAGCACCAAGAAATGCCGCATTCGTATAACGGCTATTACATCTGCTTGCCATGCAGAAGATGCCGGTTCGATTCCGGCATGTGGCTCCA